>JBJEYK010000001.1:0-12121 GCA_051886775.1 Candidatus Ventricola sp.
CGATCTGCTTTCGCGGGCAAACTGCTCGTCCGTCTTGCCCGCGACGTGCTGCTCAAACTCCGTCAAGTATGCCTGCCCCTCCGGGAAGGCGGAGAGCGTCTCCCGGCTTATCCAGCAGCTGGCGGACGTGCCGCCGATGCAGCAGATGATCATGCCCACGGCGACATCCAGCCGCCGTGCCAGCTCCAACGCCGCATAGAAGGCTACCGCCGACACCTGGGCGCACGCGCCTGGCGCGAGCGGCGTCCACGCGCAGCCCCGCTCAAGCGCCTCGGCCTCGCGCATGGTAGCGGCCTGCGGCACCTCGTAAAAGCGCACGCGGCTGTCCTGCATGGCGTTGGCTTCATCAAAGTGCTGCTCGTCGCGCAGGCGGAACTCCATGTTCGACTGTCCGCCGCACAGCCACACCTCGCCGACCATCACGTCGCCGAGGGCGACGCGCTGTGCGCCGCACCGGACGGTCAGCGTGTGCGGCCCGCCTGCCGGGAGCGAGGGCAGGCGCGCGAGGAAGCGTCCGTCCTCACACGCCGCCGTAACGCGGTGCTGTGCCAGCGTGATGTCCACAGGGCCGTCCGCCTCGCCGAAGACGGCGATGGGCTTGCCCTGCTGGAGCACCATGTGCCTGCTAAAAACCGCCGCAAGGCGCAGCATGTTATCCCTTCCTTCCGCGCAGGTAGGCCAGATTCCGGTCGATGAACGCGCAGCGCTGCCTGACGCAGTCCACGCTGCGCAGCGGGTCGGCCGGGGTATGGAACACGTAATCGACGAGCCGGTCAACCGTGGTCGTCGCCACATGCAGACGCGTGTCGCTGGAGGCGTAGTAGATGTAGACCTGCCCGTCCGCTGCGGCAATCGCGCCGTTGGTGAAGACCACGTTGCCCACGTCGCCCACGCGCTCGCCGCCCATCGGGGCGATGAGGTAGCCGCCCGGCTCCGCGATCACGCGCGCGGGATCGTCCAGCGCCGTCGCAAAGGCGTAGATCACATAGCGCAGGCCCGCCGCCGTGTTGCGCACGCCATGCGCGATGTGAATCCAGCCCTTGTCGGTCTTGATGGGCACCGCGCCCGCGCCGTTCTTGCTCTCGGTGATGGTGTGATAGCGGCGGATGGAGGTCATGCGCTCCTCATCGATGACGGCATTCGTGATGTCGTCGCACAGGCCGAAGCCGATGCCGCCGCCGCTGCCCGTCTCGATGAAGTCGTCCATCGGGCGGGTGTAGAAGGCGTACTTGCCGTTCACGAACTCGGGATGCAGCACGACGTTGCGCTGCTGTGGGGAATGCAGCGTGCGCAGGTTCGGCAGGCGCTCCCAGGTGATGAGGTCCTTCGTGCGCACGATGCCCGCCGCCGCCACCGCCGCGGAAAGGTCATTGACGGAGGTGTCCTTGCTCTCCGAGCAGAAGACGCCGTAGATCCAGCCGTCCTCGTGCTGTGTGAGGCGCATGTCGTAGACGTTCGTCTCCTCCGGGCAGGTGTCCGGCGGCTCCACCAGCTTGTCCCGGAAGCGGAAGCCCTCCACGCCGCTGTCGCTCTGCGCGACGGCGAAGAAGCTCTTCCTGTCTGCGCCCTCCACGCGCGCGACCAGCGTGAACTTGCCGTCCACCAGCAGCGCGCCGCTGTTGAACGCCGCGTTGATGCCCAGTCGCTGCATCATGAAGGGGTTCGTCTCCGGGTTCGGGTCATAGCACCAGAAGGGCGGCACATGCGCGCGGGTGAGCACCGGGTTCACCCAGCGGTCGTAGATGCCGTTCTCGTAGCGGGTGTCGATTTCGTTTTTCTGTGCGATCAGCGCTTCATACTGCGCTTCGATCTGCTCATAGCTGCGCATGCTGGCTCCTTTCGATGACCTCAAAGGCCATGCGTCCATTGTGATACGGGCACTTCCACGGCTCGACGATGGGCTTGTCTGCGGGTGTTCCGTCCTCGCGCACGCACCAGAACCACTCTCCGCCCGGGCGCTTGTCGGCGATCACGTCGCGGATATAGCGCCACTGGCTGTGCGCGGCCTCGAGGAACTTCGCCTCGCCCGTCTTCTGATAAGCGTTCAGGAACGATGGCAAAGGCGACGATGACGAACCACTTCTGCACGCGCGGCAGCGCAAACCAGTCGCGGAAGCTGAGCTTCGGCTTGTTCCCTTTTGCCGTCATGGATTGAGTCATACATGCACTCTCCCTTCTTGACAAAGCAAGGGGGAGACGGAAGGACGCAGCGCCCTACCGGCTCCCCCGTTTCATGTGTGCCTGAGCGGGCTTTACTGGTTGACCTCGATGCCGAGGTAATCCTGCGCGTCGGTCCAGCGCTCGTTCCAGTCCTCCATGATCTCGTCGAAGGTCTTGGTGCCGTTGAAGCCGTGCTCGATGATCTCCTGAATCTTCGCGTCGCCGCCCGCGTTGAAGCGCAGCTCGGTCTCCGCGTTCATGTCGTTGAGCAGGGTCTCCTCGCCGGCCACAGCCGGGGTATCCGGGATGAACTCGATGCCCTCGAACGCGGCGTACACAGCCGGATACTCGCCCTTCTTGTCGATCGGGATGCCGCCCTCACTGTAGGCGAAGCCGCTCTGCTCGGTGAACCACTTGACGAAGAGCATCGCCACGCTCTGATCCTCCTCGGAGCTGGCCTTGTTGATGCCGAAGGAGTAGTCCGCGCCGGCGGAGGCGTACTGCTTGCCGTTCACGGTGATGGGGAAGGACATGTAGCCGATGTCATCGCCGTTCGGGCCGGCCTCGACCATCTGCGGATACGCCCAGGAGCCGAGCACCATGCAGCCGATCTTGCCCTGGTTGATCATGCCCTTGCAGCCTTCCCAGTCGGTGGTGGTGTAGTCATCCTCGATCAGGTGCAGCGCCGCCGCATCGTAGAGCACCTTGTACATCGCGTAGGGGCCGGTGCCGTCGCCGCGGTCGGAGAAGGGATTGCTCTGGTGGATCATGATGCGGTTGGTGAAGTCGACCGTGCCGTTGCAGGAGGCGCCGATGTACGCGTCCCACGCGCCCATCGTCCAGCCGGCGGCGTAGTTGGTGTACAGCGGGATGGCGTCGGTCTTGTCTTTGATCGCCTGCAGCGCGGCGATGAATTCATCCGGCGTCTTGGGCAGCTCGGTGATGCCGGCCTGCTCGAACACCTTCTTGTTGTAGACGATGCCCTGCGCATTGCCCGTGGAGGGGATGCCGTAGGTGATATCGTCCCACACCCACTGGTCGGCGAAGTTGTAGACCTCCATCATCTCCTCCTTCGTGCCGAAGGGGATGAAGTAGGTGGGCAGCTCGTCCTTGTCAAGCGCCGGGATCATCATGATGTCGCCCCAGTTGCCGCCGGTCAGGCGGGTGAGGGCGTCGTCCGCATAGGTGGTGATCGTGTCGAACTTGACGGTGACGTTCGGATACATCGCGGTGAACGCGGCGATGTACTCCGGATACTTGGTGTCGGCCAGGTCGGTGCGATGATTGAGGATCATCAGATCGGCCTTGACATCGGTGTAGTCCTCGCCCACCTTGAGATCCAGGTAGCGGGGCAGCTCGGCGCAGGCCGTCGCGGTCAGGGCGATCAGCAATGCGCACAGGAGAAGGGTCAGGGTTTTCTTCATGCGTGGTTCCTCCTTTTAAGGGTTTATCGCTTAGCTCTTTAGCTAACTGCATTATAGCTTGTTAAGTAAATTATGTCAAAAGTTAACTTTACAATATGAATAAAAAGTCTTTAAAAAAACTGACCAGGGCTCGACGTTCGTCGAAAACGTCAGACGTTTCTTGGCATGCGCTGCGCCGCGACGCCGATATCGGGATCGCCCCGCCATTTTGCGCAACAAAAAAAGAGCCGCCGCAACCTGCCTTGCAGGTCACCGCAGCTCTTGCAGTGTGATCTGATCAGTTTTCAGGGGCGCGCAGATCCCTGGTCGACGCGCGCTCCACAATCCAGCCCCCGACGATGGTGCGCAGCGGCCCCTCCGAGCCGTCCTTGATGCGGTTTTGCAGCCGCCGCACCGCGACCTGTGCCATCCGCCCCTGATCGACCGAGTACGTCGTCAGCGGCGGAGAGCAGAGCGTGGCGTAAATGAAGTTGTCAAAGCCTGTCACGGAAATGTCCTGCGGCACGCGCAGGCCGCGCCTTTCCAGCTGCGCGATCAGGCGCATGGCGATTTCGTCGTTTTCGCACACAAACGCCGTGGGCAGCGTCTGCGGCAGCTCGAACTGCGGCAGATACTTGAGCGCTGCATTCCGATCCTCAATCACCCACTCCTGGCGTATGGGCAGGCCTTCGAAGATCATCGCGCGCATGTAGCCGCTGTATCGCTCCATGATGCTCGTGGTGCACTGCACGGAGCCGACGAAGCCGATCTCGCGGTGCCCCTGCTCGATCAGGCGGCGCGTCAGCTGATAGCAGCCGCTCAGGCTGTCGCTGACGATGGCGTCCGCGTCCGGGCCGTCGCAGTAGAAATCCAGCAGCACCGTCGGCAGCCCGGCCTCCACGATCATCTCCACATAGCTTTGATCGAACTGTCCCATGAGGATCAGCGAAGATACGCGCCCGTTTGCCACGATCATCGGCGAGCTGAGGCCGGTCTCCTGCTCGTTTGTGACGATCTCCAGCACGCCGAGCATCCCCACCTCGACCATCTGCTTGAGCAGCTCCTTATATAAGGAAGCATAGAAGGAAGCGGAGCTGAAGAAGCGATCCGGCGTCAGGATGCCAACGATCTGATCCTGCCTGCCGGATTCCTCCGCCGCGCCCGCCGGGGGCATATAGTGATAGCCCATCTGCTGGGCAGTCTTGATGATTTTTTCCCGGACGGCGTCGCTGACGCCCTCCTTGCCGCTGAGCGCCTTGGAGATCGTCACCGTGCTCACGCCCAGCGCCGCGCCGATTTCGCGCATCGTTACGCCTTTTTTCATGGTCTGCTCCTCCCGCATTGTTACCTTTCATTATAGCACGTTTTGTGCGGAAGGTAAAGTGACGGATGAGGCTTCTGCATATCTCTTAATTAACTGTCCATTCCGTGCAATGCCCCTGCCGCTCTTTTGATAACCTAAATTGTAACTTAATTTTTCGCGATTTGCTTGACATGCGCACCATTCTTTTTTATACTCAGCAAAGCTCAATTCAGGAGGACATATGGGTTTTATCAAAGGCATCAACTTTGCGCCCTTTGCCGCGCGCGGCGTGCTGTCATCCCCTGAGGCGGAGGGAAGCCTGAACGCGCTGCTTTGTGATTTGCGCCCGAATACCGTGATTCTCACGCCCGCGGGGGTGCAGGTCACCGCGCACAGCGAGCATATTGACTTCACGTCCGCGCACACCATGGGCGACGGGGAGCTGACCGCCCTCATCCGCCGCCTGCACGCGCAGGGCGTTCGCGTTTTTTTGAAGCCGACGGTCAACTGCCAGGACGGCACCTGGCGCGCCTTCATCAACTTCTTCGACAACGACGTGCCCTGCGAGCCCAAATGGTGCAACTGGTTCACCTCCTACACGGCTTTCCGGATGCACTACGCGCAGCTCGCCCAGCGCGAGCGCTGCGAGATGTTCCTCCCCGGCTGCGAAATGGTGATGAGCGAGCGCCGGGAGGGGGAATGGCGCTCGCTCATTGCCCGCCTGCGCACCGTCTATTCCGGCCCCATCGGCTACAACTGCGACAAGTACCAGGAGGATCAGGTGCGCTGGTGGGATTGCGTGGATGTCATCGCCTCCAGCGGGTATTACCCCACAGGGGACTGGGAGGCGCAGCTCGACCGCATTGAGCGCGTCGTGCAGCGCTTTGGCAAGCCGTTCTTCTTCGCCGAGCTGGGCTGCATGGCGACGCAGGGCTCCTCGCGGCGCCCCAACGACTGGACGATTCCCGGCGGCTACGCCCCGCAGGAGCAGGCGGACTGGTATCGCGCCATGCTCGAGAGCACGCTGAAAAGGGATTGGGTCGGCGGCTACGCCTTCTGGGACTGGGATACGCTCCCACCGGCTCCGGAGGAGCGAGGGTATCATCTGCGGGGCACGCCCGCGCTGTCCGTCATCACGCAGGCGCTTCGGGCGCGCTGAGCCGCGCCGGCGTTTTTCCCACATCGCTGCCGGCGCAGGTGTTCCGGCAGCGATATGAAGCGCTGGCCGGAGCGGGTTAGCCCCGACGGGGCGGAAGGCCCAGCGCCGGGGTGTCCCATTGGCCGGGCAATGGGGCAGGGCTTCAGCCTGCGCGTTGGAAGCCTCAGCAATCGCCCGGATGGCGCTTATTCAACCTCCACAACGCCGTCTTCCTTCACGGTGACGGTCATGCCGTCCTTCACATAGCGGAGGAATTCCTCGCCCAGGCAGTCGATGACCGGCATCTGGCTGCCCTCCAGCCACACGTCCTGCAGGATGGCACCCGCCGCCGCCAGCGAGTCGATCGGCTCGGAAAAGAGCATGCAGGCAGGCTGCCGGTGCATGGAGCAGGCGCAGTAGAGCACCAGCCCGCCCGTGGTGGAGCCGATGGTTCTGGGCAGGCACAGCGCCTTCCCGGCCATGGCCTTGCCGTAGAGATCGGGGTTATTTGGGTCGCCGCAGGTCGCCTTTTTGTCGCCGAACTGCAGCGCCTTCTGGAAGGACGCCAGCGTGTTCAGCCCGCCGCTACTGACCAGCGCCGGCGCGCTGACGGCGCCCTTTGCGACCACCCGTCCTGTAAACTGCTTCATGCCCGGTCGCCTCCCTTCGTGATCTGCGTGAGAATTTCGTCGTCGGTGTAGTAGCGCGCGCTGGTATAGGTGCGCAGCTTGTTGCTGGAGGTGATGACGGGCATTCGCTCGCTCAGCGGGTTATTCATGTACATCAGCGGGCAGATGTAGGAGACGATGACGCCGGTCTTCCTGAGCCGCTCGGCGTAGGGCGTCGCATTGAACCGCTCGATGACCGCGGGCGCGGCGGTGAACACCGTGGGGATGACCACCCGGCTGTTCCCGGCTGCCGCAAGCCCCTGCTCGATGCGCTCCGTCCAGTCCGTCAGCTGATGCAGGCTCATGTGCGGGCAGCCCATGAAGCACAGCTTCGGTTTCGCCTGCTGGTTCTTCCAGATCACGGGGTAGGAGTCGTACACCCGCGCAAGCTCCGCGTCGTCGATCACATAGACCTGCGCATCCGGCAGGATCAGGGACTCGCCCTGCGCTGCGGCTTCGGGCGTGATGCCCGCCACGTGATACAGGCCCACCGCGCCGTTGGAGGCAGCCGCCGCGCCCATGTCCTTGAGGTATGCCCGCGCGTCGTCGTCAAGAGACCCCAGCCACCGGTCAAGGCCGCGGATGTAGGGCACGTCCTCCATGACCTTCATGCCGATAGCGGAGCCGAGCAGCTGCGCCTCCGGCTTCTTCGTGGTGCGGATGTCGACGATCCATTTCGCCCTGCGGCCCTCGTCAGTCAGCAGGCCGAAGCGCGGCACAAAGCCGCAGATCGCACCCATCAGGTCGATGATGCCGGAGTTGCGGTTGCACCGCGCCGCCAGCACCGAATTGGCGTAGACGACGGCGGAGGACTCCGACCAGGAGAGGACGTCGCCCGGCTTCGGCGTGTTGCCCACCTCCTCCATGTAGCAGGTACAGGTGAAGGCGTCCCTGTCCATCAGGCCGAGCCTTTGCAGCTGCCCCTCGTAGAAATCCTGCTTGCTGTACATGAAATGCCTGAAAATGACGTCCTGCAAAAGGCTGCTGGGCACGTTCTTGTCCAGCGGTCTGGGGTCGGCGGAGAACTTCACGCCGGAGACGGCGCCCTCGGCGATGAGCCTGTCCATCAGCTCATAGACCGGGGTCAGCGCCTTGAGGCCGAAGGACGTCACCAGATGGTTGTATTTGCCCGTCACGGGGATCATCGCGTCGGCGTGGTAGAGCTCGCCGTAGCGCACCAGCGTCTCCATGACCTTCGCCATCGTTTCGCCCCGGCTGCCTGCCAGAATGTCCTGCTGCTCCTGTGTCAGCTGCATCGTATTCCTCCTCACTTGATCGCCATGGCGACCTCATAGGCCCGCCAGATGACGCTTCTCAGATTGCCCACCTTCCGGCAGTCGCCCACCAGATGCACCCTGCCGCCTTCCTTGGCGATGGGCGCGGGCAGGTAGCCGGCGGAGCTGATCACGCTGTCGCAGGGCAGCTCGACGATGCCCTCCGGCCCCTCGCAGACGATGCTGCCGTCCCTGACCTCCTTGAGCCGGGTGCTCAGATACACCGGCACCTCGTGCAGCGCGAACCACTCCCGCAGATAGGAGCTGTTGGCCAGGCACACGCCCTTCTGCGCGATCAGGTCGTCCTTCATCTCGACGATGGCGACCTCCCTACCCTCAAGCGCCAGCTCATAGGCGATTTCGCAGCCGGTCAGCCCGCCGCCGACGACCGCCACGCGCTGCCCGACCGGCGTGCCGGTCAGGTATTCGCAGGCCTCGATCATCCGCTCATGGCCGGGCACACCGGCAAGCACCCGGGGCACGGAGCCTGTGGCGACGATCACCTGCTGCCCCGCAAAAGCGGACAGATCGGTGATCTCCTCGCCGAAATGAACCTCCACGTTCAGCTGCTCCATCTGGCGGATATACCACGAAAGCAGCTCGCGAAGCTTGCCCTTGTAGCTCTCCGCGCTGGCGGCGATGAAGGTGCCGCCCAGCCGATCGCTTTTTTCGTAGATGACCGGCCTGTGCCCACGCAGCGCCAGCACGCGCGCCGCCTCCATGCCGCCGATGCCGCCGCCGATGATGGCGACGGTCTGCGGGCGCTCCGTCTTTTGGATGTAGTGCCTGTTTTTCTGCATGGTCTCGGCGTTGACCGCGCAGCGGGCCAGATGCAGGGAGTCGAGCAGATCCTGATCGTTAGGCACGCCCTTGTAGTGGCACATGTTGAAGCAGCCGTTGTGGCAGAGGATGCAGGGGCGGATGTCCTCCCGCCTGTCCTCCATCAGCTTCGTCACCCACGCCGGATCGGCGAGGAAGGGGCGCGCAAAGCCCGCGCCGTCCAGCTCGCCCGCGGCGATGACCTCCGCCGCGGCCTCCGGCGTCAGACGCCCGGCGCAGACGACCGGGATGTCCACGAAGTGCCTGATGTGGCGCACGTCCGTGAGGTTGCAGTTCTCCGGCATGTAGATCGGCGGATGCGCCCAGTACCAGGCGTCGTAGGTGCCGTTGTCGCAGCTCAGCATGTCATAGCCCGCGTCCTGAAGAAATTTCGCGGCAAGCTCGGATTCCGCCATGTCCCGCCCGACCTCGGTGTAGCTTTCGCCGGGCAGCGCGCCCTGCCGCAGTCCCTTGGTCTTGGAGACGACGCTGTAGCGCAGCGACACGGGGAAATCCTGCCCGCAGGCGGCCTTGATGGCCTGCACGATTTCCGCCGCGAAGCGGTAGCGGTTCTCCAGCGAGCCGCCGTATTCGTCGGTGCGGTGGTTCACATACTTGAGCGTGAACTGGTCGAGGAGATAGCCCTCGTGCACCGCGTGCACCTCCACGCCGTCCACCCCCGCAGCTTTCAGCAGCGCGGCGCTCTTGGCGAACGAATCGATGATCGCCTGAATCTCGGCTTTCGTCATCTCGCGGGAGGGCACCCTGTCGGACCAGCGGTTCTGCGCTGGGCTGGCGGAGGCGGTGATCTTGTCCAGATCCATGAAGGGCTTGGAGAGCACGCGCAGCGCCGGGTTGGTATAGAGCATTTCCATCATGCTGCTGACGGTGAAGGAGCGCCCGAAGCCCGCCGTCAACTGAACGAACAGCTTGGCCCCGGTCTTGTGGAACGCCGGCATCCAGCGCGCCAGCTCGTCAAACATCCGCGTGTTCCTGTGCAGCCACTGGCCGAGCATGGGGTTGTACACCGGCTGGCAGCCCGGCAGCACCAGACCGACGTTGTTTTTCGCCACCTCCATCAGAAAGTCTGCGCCGGCGCGGTCGAAGTGGTTGACCTCCATCCAGCCGAACAGATCCGTTCCGCCCATCGAGGTCATGACCACGCGGTTCTTGATCTCGACCTTTCCGATTTTCCACGGGGTAAACAGCGGCTTCAGCCTTTCATCCATCGTTCTTCCTCCATCCTGCGTCCATTTTTCTCGGGTTCACAGCGCAAACGTGAACCACGCCTCAGGATCATCATAATTCTCATTGGGCACCCAGTCAACGGTTTTGTCGGTCAGATTGTAGACGGCGCTGTGTATGGTCAGGTGCTCGCTGTCGCCATGATTCCAGCTTCTGCGGCCCACGGAGGCCAGCACGTCCATGGCTGCCCGCTCATCGGCTAGCACGCCGCCCGCGGCCATGAGCTGACCTTCGATGTGGCGGTAGCGGTCGAGGCCCTTCTGATCCTCCTTGCTGTCATAGTAGCCCGGCTGGATCACAAAGTTGGTCACCCACTGGGCGTCGCTTGAACCCTCGATTTCGCCAATCTGCGCGTCCTGATCGTTGTAGGTAATCACAAGCTCTCGCGCGGAGCCGTCCGTATCGGTGGCGTCCGTCCCGGCCACCCATTCGAAAATCGCGCTGCGCCCGCTGGCGTCCGCCACCATGTAGTGATAGGAGGTCCCGGCAGAGTCGTGCATGTCGTAGGCTTTGGCGATCTCCACCGCCTCATCAAGGTCGTCGGCGTAGTCCAGCACCAGCCGCAGGAAGGTCGTCGTGGTCATGTCGGGCCTGTCCGTCTGCTGGTCGGTGGCGACCACATGGTCCTCGGGCCCCTGATAGGTCATGTACACGCCGCAGGCGACGCCCGCGTCGTTCATGCCGTCCAGCGGCGCATAGACCGCCGCAAGGCAGGTGATTTTGTCAATCAGGCCCTCGACGTCGGCATCCGCGTCCATGCCGAGCAGCCCCAGATCCGCCGTGGAGATCGTCGCGTGGCGGCCGTTTCCGCCCTCTGTGCGCACGATGCAGGTGTTGGTCTTGTTCATGTCGTAGTTGCGGGCAAATAGCCTGTCTCCGTCCGCGGTCTGCGCCGTGAAGGAGGAGCAGCCAATCTCCGGGTTGTCGATGTGCACGGGGATCAGACCCTTGGTGATGTGATCCACCACAAAGGAGATGAGCTCGGAGTCGTTTGACACGCCGCCCTGCGCGATGAAATCCTCCAAATAGAAGCCGCCTTGGACGTTCAGCTCATACACCGCGCCGTCCATGTGCGCGTCGTTGCGGTCGTGGATTTTTTGGAAACTGGCGACGGAGGCCAGCTCGTTGTGCCAGAGGGCAAGGATGCCTGCCGTCGCTGCAACGAGCAGCAGGACGAGGACAAGCGCGGTCATTTTAACGATTTTCTTCATGATGAACTTCCTTTCTTTTCAGCCTTAGCACACGGTGTGCTATATAGCGTTTACAGGGGAAATGCGTCTTTCCTCAGGCACCGCACTCGTCAGCACACGGTGTGCTGAACGGGCGGGGGAAAAGGGAATCCTCACGCCCGGATTCCCTTCAGGAATATGCCAAAGCCGTAGTCAAACCGGCGAAGCGCCTCCTCCTTGCTGAGGCTTCTGGCCATCGCATCGGCGTTGAAGCCGCGGATAAAGCACCAGATGGCGTAGCTCAGGCTGTCCGCGTCCAGATCGGGTGCGACCTGCCCTTCCCGCTGCCCGACGGCGATGAGCTTCTTGATCTCCGCCGTCCACCAGCGGAAATTCTCCTCCGAGGTCGAGTCGCTTTCAAAGACAAACTGGCTCAGATTCTCCTTGCAGTCGTAGGAGGCAATCAGGGTCTGCGCCGCCACCTGCCGGACATGGGTGAAAAAGTCCGTTCCCTCCTGCCAGGGGAGCGTCAGGCTCTTGCGTACCTGACGGATCATCTTCTGGTAGACCAGCTCCAGCACCTCGTCGATGTTGTGGAATCGGTTGTAGAAGACGCGGTTGGTGATGTCCATCTCCCGGAGCACGTCGCGAACCGTCAGCTTCTGCGTATGCTTTTGTCTGGCCAGCCGCTCGGCGCAGGAAAGGATTTCCTCGGAGACCTCATCCCAGATCAGGGCCTGTTCGGATGCCATCGTTTCCCCCTCTCCTGATCAGCACACAGTGTGCTGATCAACGCTTTCGCTCTGCCTTTTGCAGAGCGTTCCAAAGCATCATACGCATTTTTTCCCTGTTTGTCAAGCAGATGATCGCTTTTGCCCTTGGGAAACTGTAGGACTACAATACATCTTGGACATTGAGAAAAAAAGAATAGAAGGATATGGC
>JBJEYK010000002.1:0-2472 GCA_051886775.1 Candidatus Ventricola sp.
AGTCCCGCCGCGCGGTAGAGGTTGGCCGCATCTTCCTGACCGAGCAGCACATCTATGTCTATCGCAGCCTGGTGCTTGAGCGCTTCCTGATGGATATTCCGCGGGAGATGGGAACGCGCTATCACGGCATCCTCTTCAACCGCAAGACCGCGCGCCTGTTCAACGACGAAATGCTTCATACGATCGAGATGTTCTTTGCCAAGGATCTCAATCTGTCGGATACGGCGCGCCAGCTCTACATCCACCGCAACACGCTCGTCTACCGGCTGGACAAGGTGCAGCGCCAGACCGGGCTTGATCTGCGCAAGTTTGACGACGCAGTCACCTTCAAGATGATGATGCTCCTGGGCAAGAGCGGCAAGGATAAGCCGCGTCCTGTCTACTGATTCTCTACACAAGCAGCCGGCGCGGAATCGCCGGCTGTTTTGGGATGGAAAGGAATTGTGAACAAATTGAGACGCAATCATTTGCTGGCGACGGTCGTGGCCGCTGCGCTGCTCATGTGGACGTGTCTGTCCTCGGCCAGCGCGGCGGATCGGCCCATGTTCAGGGAGCAGGGCGATGTCACCATCTCCCGGGAGGAGTATAACCGGCTCAAGCGATTCGAAAAGCTCGATCTGCTCCTCGAGCTGATCGACGCCTATTATTACGAGGACGCCGATGTCGCGGAGATGCTGGAGAATGCTGCCATCGGCCTGGTGGCGGGCGTCGGCGACGTGTATACCTGCTATTACACGGCCGAGGAGATGGTGCAGTTCAACGAGGAGACGGAGGGCGAATACAGCGGCATCGGCTGTCAGCTCCTGGCCAACCCAGAGGATAAGCTGATCACCGTCACGCGCGTGTTCAACGGCAGCCCTGCGCAGAAGGCGGGCATGCGCTCCGGCGACAAGATCGTCTATGTCAA
This sequence comes from Candidatus Ventricola sp., assembly GCA_051886775.1. GTDB lineage: Bacteria > Bacillota > Clostridia > Christensenellales > Aristaeellaceae > Ventricola. The sequence goes on from JBJEYK010000002.1 coordinate 908, forward strand.
CGACGAGTACTATTCCGCATACGAGATGACCGAGGCCGTGCAGGTCATGCGCGGCATCCCCGGCGAGAGCGTGAAGGTGACGGTGCTGCGCGATCTGGAGCAGCTCGACTTTGACATCACGCGCGAGGTGGTCAGTATCAATTACGTCGAGCATCGGATTCTCGACGGGAACATTGGCTATCTGATGATCTATGACTTTCTGGGCGACGCTGTGGACGGCGTTGCCCGGGCGGTGGAGGACTTCCGCCAGGCGGGCGTCTCGGGCATGATCATCGATCTGCGCAACAATGGCGGCGGCTTGGTGGATGACAGCGTGAAAATCGCCGACATGATCCTGCCGGAGGGCAGGGTGGTGTCTGTGCGCGACAAGGCGGGCCGCGAGCAGGTCTACACGGTGGACGGCGAGTATTTCGACGTGCCGATGGTCGTGCTGGTCAACGAGTACACTGCCAGCGCGTCGGAAATCCTGGCCGGTGCGATCCGCGACCGGGAGGCTGGCGTGCTGGTCGGCACGAAGACGTTCGGCAAGGGCGTTGTGCAGGGCGTGATCGATTTCCCGGATGGCAGCGGCCTGAAGGTGACGACCTCGCGCTACTACACGCCCAACGGCGAGAACATCCACGGCGTCGGTTTGGAGCCGCATGTCATCGCGGAGCTGAGCGAGGACGCCCAGACGCTTTACGGCATCAACAATCTCCCGTACGAGCAGGATGCGCAGCTTCAAAAGGCGATTGAGCTGCTCACCTCCGGCGAGGTCAAATAAGGAATCACGGCCTTCTCTGCGGGCGCAGCGGCATCCGCAGGGGAGGCCTTGTATTCGCCATGACGGGTATGGTATAATGAACGCATCTACATGGAGGAACGGGGGGAGATGCGCATGTGCAGGGTCAGCGTGATTGTGCCGGTGTATCAGGTGGAGCCGTATCTGGCCCGGTGCATCGACAGCATTCTCGCACAGACCATGCCGGATTTCGAGCTGATCCTGGTTGACGACGGCACGAAGGATGGATGCCCGGCCATCATGCAGGCCTATGCCGACCGCGACGCGCGCATCCGCCAGCTGCACAAGGAGAATGGCGGCCTGTCCTCCGCGCGCAACGCCGGGCTGGACATCGCCCGCGGGACATACGTCGCCTTCGTCGATGCGGACGACTATGTGGCGCCGACCCTTCTGGAGGACACAGTGCGTGCGGCGGAGGCGACCGGCGCCGAGCAGGTGATTTTCAACTATCGCCTGGTGATCAGCGGCGTGGAGCAGGGGCCGTACCTCTCCATGCAGGATGAGGTGATCGACGTGGATCGCCTCGGCTTGGCGAATTATTTTTATCAATACTGGATGCCCTATCGCCATGGGCAGGAGGCGTGGTGCCGGCTCTATCGCCGCAGCGTGATTGAGGACAACGGCCTGCGCTTCGCACCGAACCGCGAGATCTTCGCGGAGGATACGCTCTTTTCGGCGATGCTGCTGATGCACACGCATCACATCGCGGCGCTCAGCACGCCGTATGTGTGCTATGTGCAGCGCGGGGATTCGCTGATGGGCATGCGCAAGCCGCAGCTTGCCC
>JBJEYK010000003.1:0-2457 GCA_051886775.1 Candidatus Ventricola sp.
CACAACACGCTCTGGGCGGTCATCCTGCCCACGGTCGGCTGGCCGTTCGGCGTGTTCCTGATGAAGCAGTTCTCCGAGAACATTCCCAGTGAGCTGCTGGAGGCGGCGAAGATCGACGGCGCGGGCGAGGTGCGCACCTTCACGCAGATCGTGCTGCCGATGATCAAGCCCGGTATCGGCGCGCTGGCCATCTTCACGTTCATCAACACCTGGAACGACTACTTCCTGCAGCTGATCATGCTCAACAGCACGGAGGTGCTGACCATCTCCCTGGGCATCGCCAAGCTGCAAAGCGAGATGAGCACCGACTACGGCCTGATCATGGCCGGCGCGGCCCTCGGCTCGATCCCGATCATCCTGATCTTCCTGATGTTCCAGAAGTTCTTCACGCGCGGCATCACCATGGGCGCGGTCAAGGGCTGACCGGCTGGCGCCGGGGCTGCCTGCCCCTCGGGCCTGCTTCAAGCGGCATCGCAAACGGCATGCCTGTCCGGGAGCAAAAGCCCTTGAAAACAGGGGGATACAAGGGTATAATACCCCTGTATTCAGGGCCACAATCTGTTGAGAGAAGGAAAAGACATATGAGCAATCTTGAAAAGTACCACGGCGTATTCCCGGCCTTCTACGCCTGCTATGACGAGGACGGCAAGGTCAGCGTGCAGCGCACCAAGCAGCTGGCGCGCCACCTGGTCAGCAAGGGCGTGAAGGGCCTGTACGTCGGCGGCTCCTCCGGCGAGTGCATCTACCTGGAGAAGGAAGAGCGCATGCTGACGCTCGAGGCCGTGATGGAGGAGGTGAAGGGCGAGTGCACGATCATCGCGCACGTCGCCTGCAACAACACCGAGGAGAGCTGCCAGCTCGCCGCCCACGCCGAAAGCCTGGGCGTGGACGCTATCGCCAGCATCCCGCCGATCTACTTCCGCCTGCCAGACTATGCCATCGCGCAGTACTGGAACGATATCTCCGCCGCTGCGCCGAACACGGACTTCATCATCTACAACATCCCGCAGCTGGCCGGCGTCGCGCTGAGCGTGAAGCTGTTTGAGGAGATGCGCAAGAATCCGCGCGTCATCGGCGTGAAGAATTCCTCCATGCCCACGCAGGACATCCAGGGCTTCGTCGCCGCGGGCGGGGAGAACTGCGTGGTCTTCAACGGGCCGGACGAGCAGTTCATCGCTGGCCGCGCCATCGGCGCGTGCGGCGGCATCGGCGGCACCTACGCGGCCATGCCGGAGCTGTTCCTGAAGATGGACGAGCTGGTCAAGGCCGGCAGGTTCGTCGAGGCGCAGCCGATTCAGCACGAGGTCAACGGCATCATCGCCGATCTGTGCGGCTGCCATGGCCACATGTACGCCGTGATCAAGGCCGTGCTGAAGATCAACGAGGGCCTGGAGCTTGGCTCCGTCCACAGGCCGATGGTCGGCGTGACTGCGGAGGACATGCCCAAGGTCGAGGCGGTCGCAGCGCGCATCCGTGCGGCGATTGCGCGGTTCTGCTGATTCCATGCCATCGGGCAAGCCGGGCTGCGGTCTGGCTTGCCCTTTTTGATCACGCTGAAAGAGGGAATGACCATGCAGCTCAAGGGAGCCACCATCAACATCCTGGGCGACAGCATCACCGAGGGCATCGGCGCGTCGTGCCAGGCCAACCGCTATGCCGATGTGTTTGCCCGCGAGTTCGGCGCGCAGGTGAACAACTACGGCATCTCCGGCTCGCGCATCGCGCGCCAGCGCTTTCCCACGCAGGAGATCTATGAGCGCGACTTCTGCATGCGCTTCACGGAGATGGACGAGCGCGCGGACGCCGTCGTCGTCTTCGGCGGCACGAATGACTTCGGCCATGGCGACGCGCCGCTGGGCAAGCCCTCGGATCGCGACCCGTCCACGTTCTACGGCGCATGCCACTACCTGATGAACGGCCTGCTTACGCGCTACTGCGGCAAGCCGGTCGTCATCCTCACCCCGCTGCACCGCGCGGCGGAGGACTGCCCGCAGGGCGACGGCACAGGCCGCAAGCTGGAGATCGCCGCCGTGCTCAGGGAGTATCGCGACATCCTGATGGAGGTCGCGGCGTATTACGCGCTGCCGGTGCTCGACCTGTACGCGACCAGCGGCATCCAGCCGAAGAACGATATCTGCCGGGAGCGCCTGCTGCCCGACGGCCTGCACCCCAGCGACGAGGGGCACGCCATCATCGCCAGACGGCTGGGGCTGTTCCTACAGACGCTGTAAATCTGTCTGGGATAAGGACGCTAAAGCCCCCTATATCCAATCACATTAAAGCGCCGCCGCTCAGCATTGCCTGCTGGGCGGCGGCGTCCTTGGATTCGGTTGGATTACTTGGTGGGCACCACGGACGTGCCGTAGGTGGTGGTAATGAACTCGACGATGGCGTCGCTCTGGAGCACCTCGACCAGGGTCTTGAGCTCCTCGCGGTCATCGCCCTCGCGGATGGCGA
>JBJEYK010000004.1:0-6928 GCA_051886775.1 Candidatus Ventricola sp.
TTTCATTTTACTCCTTGACGCCGCCCAGCGCAACACCCGCGATGATGTATTTGCTCAGCGCGAAGTAGACCACGAACAGCGGCAGCACCGTCAGCGACAGCGCCAGGTACACCGTGCCGTAATCCGTGCGGAAGCGGTCGCTCTTGAGCAGCGAGACGAGCATCGGCATGGTGTACTTGTTCTGTGAATTGATGAGCATCGTCGGCTCAAACAGCTTGTTCCAGCTGCCCACGAAGGTGAAGATCGCCTGCGTGGCCAGAGCCGGCTTCATCATCGGCATCGCGATGACGTTGAACGTGCGCAGCTCGCTGCAGCCGTCGATGCGCGCCGCCTCCACAATCTCCAGCGGCAGGCCGGAGATCATGTACTGGCGCATGAAGAACACCAGCGACGGCGAGGCGATGGCCGGGACGATCAGCGGGATGTAGGTGTTGACCAGGTTCAGCTTGAACATGAAGGTGAAGAAGCCCACCATCGACACCTGCGTCGGGATCATCAGCACGACCATGATGAACGTGAAGGCCAGCTGCCGCCCGCGGAAGCGGTAGACCACCAGGCCGTAGGCTGTGAGCGTGGAGAAGTACAGCGCCAGCACCGTCGTGCAGGTGGCGATGAACATCGAGTTCCACATGCCCTGCAGGACGTTGAAGTTCTGGCGCTCGTTGAGCGTCTTCAGGTTGGCCAGCAGGCGGTCGCCGGGGATGAGGCTCATGCCCTGCTGGATGGCATAGTTGTCGCACGTCGCATTGACGAACATCACGGCGAAGGGCAGAGCCGCAGGCGTTCTTCCGGCTCATCCGCGCGAAAACAGGCCAGCCTGGGTTCAGAGTCGCAGCGGGGAAGGATATCCTGATCCCTTGTCTGCATCGTTTCGATTGTTTCCATGCCGAAAGAATGCACCAGAATACGAAACGCCCGCAAGCCCGGCTCCCGGCGTATGGCTCACCGCCTGCCCTGCCTGCGGGTGCTTTGCCTTGCCCAGGTACACGCGTGACTGACCCTTCTTGCCATGCAAACGGCCTCCTGTCGCAGTTTCCATGCTGCAGCAGGAGGCCGATTCTTGTATAGCCTATCTCACGGGATACAGCGCGCGTGTGCGGCGCGTATTCGTTTTCGCCGTCACTGTGCCCTGTCTTCCAGGCTCAGGACAAAGGGAATACCCGACTGCCAGCAGCGCTCCGCACAGGCGCTGCCTTCGGGACAGATCATCACCGCCAGCTCGCTGTGCAGGAGGATGTCGGGTGCCGGCTCTGCGTTCGTGCCCGGGCAGACCACCTGCCGCAGTGCGGTCGAATCGGCAAAGGCCCTTGATCCGATGGATGCGACGCTCTGCGGAAGCACGAACACCTGCGCTTCTGTTCCGGCAAAGGCCTCCGCACGGATGGTCTTCAGGGCACCCGGCATCTGCATGCTGCTGGCCAGCGTTTCTTCGACGGTGACATGGCAGACCGCTCTGCATGGCTCGTGCCCCAAGAGGATGTCGGTCTGTCCGGCGACTACGCCGTGTACGATGCCGGATGCGTCCACCGTTGCAATGCTCGGGTCAGCGCTTTCCCAGGTGACCGCATCACCAGCCAGCAGGCCGGAGCCGCTGAGACCGGCTGCCAGACGAACCGTTTGGCCGACTGTCAGGGTCAGCTGCCGTGCCGAAGCCGACAGCTCCAGCAGTGTGAACGGCTGATTCAGCGTGGCGGCATGCCAGTTATCCGACTCATCCACGCTGAGGCGGATGAGATACTGGCCTGCACCGGGCGCGGAATCCGCAGCAACCTTCTCAAGGGTGCCGTCCGGAGCGACGCGCAGCAGCGAGGCGTTCACCAGGCAGATAGCAGGGCTGACGCTGAAGGTCGACAGATCGGGGAACACGCCTGCGGCTGCCGTATCGCTGCCAAGCCAGGTGATCACAGGCGTCGCCTTTTCCACCGTGTATTGCTCATAGAGATAGTCCCCCTCGCACAGGCCAATGCCCGTGATGGTCAGCGAATGGGTGCCGGCATTTGTGATACGCTCCGGCGTCAGGGTATAGTGTACCCCCTGCGTGAGCGCTGCGCCATCGGCTGTCAGACTGATGACCACGGGCTGTTCGCTGCCCGTATAGGTGGATCCGCCGCTGACCTCGCACGTCGCCTCTGCCAGATTGAGCTTCTCCACTGTGACATGGATGGTCGTACTCGCTGCAAGCGGGTCGGCAGACGCGACGACGATGTCCGCCTCGCCCAGGCCGACCGCCGAAATCACACCCTGGTCAACCGTGGCCACATTGGGCGCCAGGCTCTTCCATACCAGGTCTTTGTTGGTCGCGTCCGCGGGCTCAATCGTCACCGCAGGCTTTGCGGACGACGCCTCGCCCAGCGTGCGCAGGGTCAGCGTATCGCTGTCCGGCACAACGCGCTCGACGGCATTGTACACATGCACCTGCAGCTGTGCAGTCAGCGCATTGTGGCTCGTCGCCGTGATGACGGCGTCGCCCTGTGCCAGCATGGTAATCAGGCCGTTCCCGTCAACGACGGCGACCTTCTCGTCGCTGCTCGACCACGAAAGCGTCTGATTGGTGGCGGACGCAGGGAACACGTCGCATTCGGCCTGCAACGTCGAGCCGCGCGCCCGGGTCGTCTCGCCCGTACGCATCTCCAGCCGCTGAACGGCGACCTGCACCTCCAGCGTCAGCGTAGCCTTGACGCCGTTTCGCGCGCTGGCCGTGATGACGGCCGTGCCGCCGGCAAGCGCCTGAACAAAGCCCTTTGTCACGCGGGCCACAGCCGGGTTGCTGCTTTCCCAGGTGATTCTTGCAGCGTCGGCTGCGTCCTCCGGCTCCCATTCCAGATCCAGCTGCTGTACCTCGCCGCGCTGCATGACCACATCGCCGGTGATGGTGAGCGCCGTGATCTCCGCCGCGTCGGGATCCGTGAAGTCGATGTCGTGTGAAAGCGCATACACGTCTGCCGCGCTGCCCGTCCTGCCGACAATCGTCAGGGTACGGGAGGCGCCGAAGGCCAGATCCTCAATGCAGGTGGTGCTTTCGCGGATGACCGTGCGCTCGAGCGCCGGGCAATGCGCAAAGGCCTGGCTGCGGATAGCCTGAACCGTGCTGTTGAGCGTAACGCTTTCCAGCGCCGTGCAGCCGCTGAAGGCGGCCTTCGGGATCTCCGGAACGGCGCAGCCCTCGGGCAACTCAAAGGAGACCAGCCCTGTGCAGTTCTGGAACGCCCCTTCGCCCAGCGCGTAGGCATCGCCGGTCAGCACGATCTGCCCGAGCGCTCCCGCGTTGGCAAATGCCTTGGCCGCAATGGCCGTCACACCCTCGGGCAGGGTGAACGCCGTCGCGCTCCTTCCCTGCGGATAGACGAGCAGCGTGCCCATGTCGCGGGTGTAGAGAATGCCGTCCTGCGCAGCCAGCGCGGGGTTCGACGCCTCGGCGGTGATCTCCGTCAGCCTCGGGCAGCGCCAGAAGGCGCCCGGCTTCACCGTCTCCAGCCCGCTGCCGAGCTGCACGCTCCGCAGAGCGGCGCACTCGTCGAAGGTATGCGCCTCCAGCGTCGTCAGCCGGCTTCCCAGAGCGACGCTTGTCAGGCTGTTGCAGCCGCTGAAGGCATACTCGCCGATGGAGCGCACGGTATCCGGGAGCGTCAGCCCGGCCAGCGTGGCGCAATCCATGAACGCGCCCTCGCCGATGGTCTCCACAGCGCTCATGGTCAGGCTGGTGAGCCGGCTGCATCCGTCAAAGGCATGGTCGCCGATCGTCGTGACCGAATCAGGCAGCGTGACGCGGGTCATCATTTCGCCCGCAAAGGCCTCGTCGCCGATGGCCGTGACCGGCAGGCCGTTGATCTGACCGGGAATCTCCCAGACCCGACTGCTGCCGGTGTAGCCGGTGAGGGTGATGGTGCCCGAATCCGTCTCGATGAAGCGATACTCCGGCTGCTCGCCCGAGAGCGTCCAGGCGGCATAGAGCACCGTGTCCGCTGCGGGCATCGTAAAGAGCGTGCCGTTTTCCAGCTCTGCGGCGGTCTCGAGCGTCTCGTCCAGATACCAGCCCGCAAACTGCGCGCCCGTGCGCACCGGCGTCGCCACGCGGATGCACGTTCCCCCGGCAGCCTGGATGGGCTTCATCGAAGCGCCGTAGGTCACGAAGGAGAGCGTATACTGCCGATCCCCCTGCGCCAGCGCCTGCCCGGCTACCCAGGCCTCCGCCCAGCTGCCCGGGTCGGTCAGGAGCGTGCCGGCAAAGGGATGGCCGTCGGGATCGTCCAGCGCCGTCTCCTCGATGGAGATGACGTGCCTGCCGATGGAGATGGAGGCAACCGGGCCGTTAGCGTGGCTCATCAGCCCCGCGCCCAGGCCCAGGACATGGACGCCGTCAATCGCATCCGGCAGCACGACATGGCTGTCCTTGCCGTAATACCCGGTCAGCAGCAGCCCCTGCTGCGTGACGGGGGTCTCGTTGCCCTCGTCATCGGTCTGCGTTCCTGTCACAAAATCGGTTTTCACATAGGTGAGCTTCGCGATGGATTGGGTGTAGAGCGTCATATCGCCGGGCAGGCAGCCCTCAGCCAGATCCCAGGCTGCCATACAGCCGGCATCCGTATACCAGCCGGTGATGATTCTGCCATCGGTCGTTTCCAGCACATCGGCGGCATCTCCGGCAATGGAGCCGAGGCCGTCGAAGCCCTCGATCAGCGCACGGAGCATCGCTGCGTTGACGGGCACGCCCTTTTCGCCGTACATCGCGCCAAATTTGCCACCGTTGACATACAGGGTCAGCGTGCACTGGTTGTACGGCATGCTGAAGTAGGTCATGCCGCCGGCCGTCGTCATGCAGTAATCGCGCAGCACGCCCTCGCCCAGCGGGCCAACCACCTGCGTCCTGCTGCTGATGGGCAGGCAGCCCTCGCCCAGCTCCAGCAGTCCATAGGCCGTGAAGCGCTCGAGCGCATGGCAGCCGGAGAACGCGCCCTCCGCCAGCGCCGTCACGCTGTCCGGCAGGGTGACGGAGGTCATGCCGGTGCAGCCGCTGAAGGCCTCCTCCGGGATCTGTGTCAGGCCGGTCGGGAAGCCCACTGTCTTCAGGTGCGCCGCATGGCGGAACGCGCCGGGCATCATCGAGGCAACAGAAGCGGGTATCGTGAAATTGACCGTGGTCTTGCCCTCGGGATAGCGGATCAGCGCAGTCATGTCCTTGCTGTAGAGCACGCCGTCCCTGGCGGAAAACGCCTCGTTTTGTGTGGAAATGCGCAGGATAGAGAGCGTATCCGCACCGTCAAACGCGTGCTCGTCCACGCGAAGCAGCCCATCGGGCAGGCGCAGCTGCGTGATGCCCGCATCCTCGAACGCATACGCGTCGATCGCGACCACAGGCACGCCGCCAACCCTTGCGGGCAGATAGACCTCGGCGCTCTCGTCCTCCTCCAGGGTGTAGCGCACCAGCGCCAGGCCGTCCTCCACCGGGCGATAGACGCCGCCGGCGGTCAGGCGAACCAGCCTTCCGTACAGGCGCATGCCGCTGCTGGTCATCATGCCGGATGTCCACGGATAGATCAGCGCCGCATCACTGTACCAGCGCTCCAGCGCATAGCCGGGGATCGCAGGATCGTCCGGGGCGGTCACGGTCATCGCGCTGCTGTACAGCGCAGTGCAGTACGGCTCTGTCGTGCCGTCGGGATAGACCAGCACAAACTCCGCCTCGTACTGCGGCGCAAAGTGGCCGTACAGCGTCATCCCCTCCGCGAGCACATTGCCGCCAATCCAGCGAGCGGTCAGCGCGGCGTCGGTATACCAGCCGTCAAACGTGCGGTTCTCCAGCGCGGGCTTCGGGCATGTGACAGCGCTGCCCGCCACGGCTTCATCCCGGGCATAGACGAACCAGCCGGGCTGCTCCGCCGCCTCGGCGCCCTCCTCTGCCGCGTCAACCAGCCAGGTGATCGCTGCCACCGGCACCAGCTTCGCGTACAGCGTCAGGTCGCAGGCGGGCATGGTCGTCCCCGACCAGCGCCGGGTGCAGGCCTCGTCGGCATACCAGCCCGCCACCTGCCAGCCGGCCATGTCCACCTCCGGCAGGGGGAGCGGATCGTCCAGCGTCACCTGCCGGGTGTCCAGCGGGGTCAGGCTGTCGCCGCAGCTGGCCAGCGTGGTCAGGCTGAAGCCGGGCTTGCCGCCGCCATAGGTATAGGTGCTGTTCGTGCAGTCGGCAATCGCCAGCAGACGGCTGTTGAACGTCTCCGAGGAGATCGCCACGCCCGTGGTGGCCAGCTCAAAGCCGGAGCCGATGGTGCTCACGCTGCTTCCGCCCACCATCGTTCTGAGCGCGGGTAGGGTGTTCAGGTTGTAATTCCCGATGCTGGTGAGCGATTCAGGCAGCACCAGCGCGGTCAGCTTCGTATGCCGCTTACTGTAGGACGATCCGCTGCCGTTGGCATTGGCCAGGGTGTAGTCGCCCAGGCTTTCGACGCCCTCGCGGATCTGCACATATTCCAGCGTGCTGCCCGCGCCGATGCTAAAGGGTGCATAGCTCAGCTCCTTGCAGCCGCCGCCGATCACCAGGCGCTTCAGGCTCACGCAGCCGTTGATCATGTTCTGTCCGTAGCTGGTCACGCTGTCCGGGCAGTCCAGCGCCCAGAGCTTGCCGCAGCCGTCGAACGCATACGCGCCGATGGAGGTGATCCCCTCGCCAATCGTCACCGACTCCAGCGCTGAGCAGCCCGCAAAGGCGCTCGCCTCGATCCTGCCGGGGCCGCCGAGGGTCACCGTCCGCAGGGTCTTGCAGTTCTTGAAGGCGGCGTTGCCGATCGTGCCGTTGGCCGTCAGCGTCTCGAGCTTGCTGCCCACAAAGGCCTCGCTGCCCCAGGAGGTGATGGCGCCGTCGATCGTCAGGTCCTTGATGCCCGCGCCGTAGAACGCCTGGTAGCCGATTGTGGTCAGCGATTCCGGCAGG
>JBJEYK010000004.1:7028-11964 GCA_051886775.1 Candidatus Ventricola sp.
TTGGAATTTGCCCCGATATGGAATCGTGCTGGCCGAAGTACTCTGCCTTCATTTTCATTCGTCAGTCTGCTGCATCCGCCGCCGATTATCAGCCGTTCCAGATTCGTGCAGCCCAGGATCATGTACATGCCGTAGTACGTCACGCTGTCTGGGCATTCCAGCGTGTGCAGCCCGGTGCAGTTCTGGAAGGCGTAATCGCCGATGCGCACCGCGCCGCCCAGGTCGGGATTATCCAGGCTGGTGCAGCCGGAGAAGGCATAGTTGCCGATGCTCACGCCATTGCCCAGCGCGACCTCCTGCAGGCCCGTGCAGCCCGCAAGCGCATACGCGCTGAGGATGCCGCCCTTGACCGTCACGCGCTTGAGCATGTTGCCCGAGAAGGCGTTAGCGCCGATCGTCAGGTCGTAGCTCTCCAGCGTCAGCTCCTCCAGGCCGGAGCCCTTGAACGCCTCGCTGCCGATGGTCTTGACGGACATCGACAGGGACAGGGACTTGAGCGCCGTGAAGCCGTTGCCGCCGTTGGTGAACGCGCCCGTGTCCACCTTCACCACGCCGTCGCCCAGGGTGACGTTCTCGAGCAGGCTGCCCTTGCCGATGGTCATCATGCTCTTGGTGATCGTGGCAGGCCGTCCGTCGAACTCGAGGGTATGGAGCTTCAGGCAGCCGTTGAGGAAGCCGTTGCCGATGCTCTGCACGCTGTCCGGGATGCGCAGCTCCGTCAGCGCGCCGCAGTTCTGGAACGCATAGCCGCCGATGGAGGTCACGCCGCCGCCCAGCGTCACCCTGGCAAGCCCGGTGCAGCCGTCGAAGGCATAGCTGCCGACGGGCGCGCCCAGCGTCGCGCCGGTGATGGACGTGCAGCCCGCGAACGCATTGGAGCCGATGGCGGTCAGCTCGCCGGAGAACGACACGCTGCTCAGGTTCGGGCAGTTCCGGGCAAAGCCGTCCGGGATGACGCTCACGGAGGTCGAGCTCATGTGGATGGCGTAGAGCTTGGGATTGTTGGCAAAGCAGCCCCCGCCGATGCTGCGGATGGTGGAGGGCAGCGTGACGCTGTTGAGCGTCGCCCAGCCGGAGAGGCCGCTGACGCCGGTCACCGTGTAGCGGGTGGTGGTGCCGTCGCTGTTGGTCTTCAGATAGGAGGAGGGCACCGTGATGTCCACCGGGTTGACGGTATAGCTCTCGGTGACCTGCTTGCCGTCCGCGTTGGTGTAGGTTCTCGTCTGCGAGGATTTGTAGCCGCTGACATGGCAGGTCAGGTTGGTGTCGTTGAAGCTGTTGAAGTAGAAGTAGCTCTGCCCGGACTGGCTGGCGCCGCCGTAGCTCGTGCCGCTGCCGGAGATGGACAAGCTCGTCCCCTTCGGTTCGGTGACCGCCTCGCGGTAATTCCACACGGCATAGTAGTACTGATGGCGGCTGGCGCCGTATTCCAGCGTGATCGGGAAGCTGACGGCCTTGCCGGCGGCATCCTTCCATCCGGCAAAGGTGTACTTGGGCTGGCTGCCGACCTCGCTCTCCGACGGAGCGTCCAGCGAGGCATCCCTGAACAGCGAAACACTGCGGTCGATCACGCCGGAGCCGGTGTAGAAATGCGCCTCCACGTCGTTGCGGCAGTCGGCCAGGAAGAACAGGTTGTGGTCGGGCATGGTGCATTCCGCGCCCGCAAGGTCATACTCGCCCGTGAGGTCGTGAACGTCTGTCCCCTCTAATCCGATCCAGCCATCGATCACATAGCCGTTCCTGCCGGCGGGCAGCGTAAACGTCTGATTCTCGCCGCAGACGATCGGCTCCGCCGCCTCCGTGCCGTCCGCCATGTAGAAATACGCGACGTACGTGGAGACGGCCTTGCCGTAGAACGTGACGGCATGGTTGGGCATATGGAACGGCCAGGACACCGGCTCGGTGTAGGCGCTGTCCAGATACCAGCCCTCAAACGACATGCCGTAGCGGCTCAGGTCGGGCGTGTCCGGCTCGTCGAGGCGGTCGCCCTGCTCCAGCGACGAGGGGTTCCGCTCCGGATTGGCCGGGGTAGAGATATCCACCGGCCAATTGTAATTTGCGTCGCTCTTGGGCAGGAAGGGCATCACAAAGGAAGCGGACAGCTTGCCATACGGGCAGTCGTCGCTCCGATGGAATTGATTCTTCTTGTTGTTCTGGCTGTCTGTGGGCATGAGGTGGAAGTGCCAGCTGGCCCATTCCGGCGCCAGCTCAAACAGGGTTGTAGAGAGCTTGAGCGGCTTGACCGGCGTGAATTTAAGCGATTCTGTGATTTTGATCTTGTCCCATGCAATCAGGTCGAAGCCAAATTCCAGGGACGCCTCGATCAGGATTTTGCCCGACAGTGCAATCGTGTCAAGCATATCGATGGGATCCGTCGTCGAGGGATCAAGCGTCGCGGTGATCTGCACGCCCAGGAACAGATTGACCTTGATCGCCTTGACGATGAAGACATCCGCCTCGATGGCGATCTGGAAGCCGAACTTGAACTTGCCCTCAGCGGTGAACTTCAGATCGCTCTTGGGCTTGCCCTCGTTGTTGATGGTCTGCTTCCCATCGACGCTCTTGGTCGTCGTGGTATAGGAGAAGGTATAGCTGATCTCGGCCGAGCCGGAGAATTCGAGGTACAGGCCGTAATTCAGGTACACGTTCACGATGCCGCCGAGAGAGCACATCATCACCCTGCCCAGCGTGACCTCGTATCCCTCGCTGCTGATTTTGCCCTTTTTTGCCTCAGCATAGTCCTTTACCAGGCTGTACAGATCGTCATATGAACCGTACCCCGCCGGAGGCGCCTGCAGGAGATTGTCCGTTGAACAGCTCAGCTTGCCGCTCACCGAGCCCTTGAAGGTGAAGGTATTGGCAACGGTCGTCTTGCTGTCCTTATAGGTCGTGTTGGTCTTGCCGGACACGTCCAGCTTGGCGTCGGCCGAGAGCTTGCCGTGCTTGCCCACATCCGTGGAGAAGGACAGATTCAGCAGGGTCTGCGAAAAAGAAAGGCTCTGTGATGCAGACCTCGCCCCATACGGGAGCGTGCTTTCCGGCGCACCGGCGGTGATCTCCACGCCCTCCGCAGCCTCGAAGCTGCTGGGATCCGCGATCAGCGGCGCGTCCTTCAGCTCGACGCTGCGGAAGAACTCCTCGATCACAGGCGTCGAGCAGTGCACCGTCACAAAGCCGGAGGCATCCGCCTCGGCGACAGCATCCACCTTGTAGTACGAGACCTGATACGGATTGTCCGGATCGAGCAGGAAAAACAGGCTGCCCACACGCAGGCGGGAGGCCTCCAGCGCGCGCAGGCGCACCTCGCTCTGGCTGACGCGGACAAAGGCGTCCACGCGGATATCGGCATAGTCCACCACGCCATCCATGAAGTCCCACTGCGACAGGCTGCGGAAGGCGTAGCGGCTGCTCCTCGCCCAGTCCTGGGCGTAGGACGCATTGTAGCCCTCCACAACGACGCCCCTGGGGATGGCTCCGTCGCCGATGGCCATCAGGTTGCCCGGCAGCGCCAGGGATTCCAGCGCCGTGTGATCCGCCAGCGCACCCGCCGCCAGACCGACCACATCCGCGCCGCCCAGCATGGCCGGCGCAGAGAGCTTTTGGGCCTCTTTTCCGCTGTGCCCTGTGATCACGGCATAGCGGCCCTCCTCCAGCAGGACATACTCCCACTCCCCGCCCTGCAGCCTGCTTGATCCCTCTGCGGCAGTCAGCACCCAATCCATGCTGGCCGCATGCCAGGAGGTAATCTGTCCCGCAGCGTAGGCAACGCCTTCTGCCAGGCACGAAATTGGAAGGATCGGAACCAGGATGCTCACAACGAGAAGAAGCGCGACGACATGCTTGACGGTACGCATTCGGACAACCTCCTGATGCCGGCAAAAGCGCATTTTGCCGAACGTATTTCATCTGTACCAGCGCGGCGGTTTTCTGTGCCGGCGTGTATCGATCGGGAAACCGCACCCGCAGTTACGCACGATATATTCTATCGCAAATATGCCAAATCTGTCCAGAGCAAATGCCACAATACAGCACAAAATCACTTCAATTCGCCCATGTGAAGCTGCCTGGCACAGCAGCTATGGCAAGATGCCAAAGAATTCAGTCAGATGGTACCTCGCCTCGCGTTGTCTCCAATATGTCCGCACAGAAAGAAGATAGACCAGGATGATAAAGCCCGCAAGCCCAGCTCCCGGCGAATGGCTCGCCGTCTGCTCTGCCTGCGGGTTTTGCGTTGATTATATGGTCATCGAAATCTCGGTTCCGTCCTTGAAGCGAAAGACCATCTGTCTATCATTCTTCCTCAGCCCCTTGCGGACAATCACGCAGTCCACCGTTCCGGTGAACACGCTTTCATCAAATACAGTCAAGGGCTCTGTCCTGCTGACCTTCTGGAGATATGCTTCAACATTCCGGCTGCGGCCAGCCCTGTCCATGATCTGGCCTCTGACCTTCGCCATGCTGCTTTTCAGCTCCTCGCCCCGGGCATACAGCGCTTTCATGCGCCGGTTGTACTCCTCCTGATTCTGGACCACCTGCGCATTTTCATGAATCAGGCTTTCGATCCTCCCATAAACCATGTCTTGCTCTGCCTGAAGACGTTCTACCTTCTGTTCAAGGGAACTCTTATCATTCAGTGTCCTCAGCGCCTGAGAGCAGGCCTCAATGATCTCCGCTTTTTTCTGAATCACCTGATTGATCGCTTTCAAAAAAGCAGTTTGCAGCTCTTCCTCCCGAAGATGCGGCGAAGGGCACGGAGAACCCTTCGTCTCGTACTTCCTGTTGCAGCGCCATATCCGCGAACGATAGGCATCTGTGCTGTGCCAGACCTTGCTGCCGTAATAAGCGCCACATTCCCCTCACACAATTCGGTTGGAAAATATGCTTCACGTCGATCTGAACTCTTTCTCCGGGATGCGTCATTTTCTCGTAAGGTTTG
>JBJEYK010000005.1:0-11890 GCA_051886775.1 Candidatus Ventricola sp.
ACGGGCTACTATGGCACGCAGACCGTGGCGGCGGTGCGGGCGTTTCAGCGCGCGCAGAAGCTGACGGAGGACGGGATTGCCGGCAAGCGGACGCTGTCCGCGCTGAATGAGGCCTATGCCCGCCATCTCGCTGTGCGCGAGGAAGACGAAAGCCTGGAGTGAGCCGCGCAGGGCGGACGAGCAACAAAAGGAGACAGACCGATGAACGAAAAAGAGTGGTTTGAACAGCTGTACCAGGAGCATGCGGATTATCTCTTTCGCCTGGGGCGGCACCTGATGGGCAGCCGGGAGGACGAGACGCTCTACGATCTTTTGCAGGACACCTTTCTGGATGCGTGGGATAAGCGCGCGTCGCTGATGACCCATCCCAACATCGGCGGCTGGCTGACGCTGTCGCTGAAGAACCGCGCCATGGCCTGCCAGCAGAAGGCGCGGCGCAGGGCGGCGCGCAACGCCTATTCACTGGACGACGGGGAGGGCCGGCCCATAGCCGACGCGGCGATGACGCCGGAGCAGGAGGCGCTGCTCTCCGAGCGCGTCGATGCGCTGAAGGCGCTGCTGGGCGAGGAGAACGCGCGTCTGTTCCTGGCCTATGCCGTGGAGGGCTGCACGGCCCGGGAGCTGAGCGGGAAATGGGGCCTGAGCGAGGACTGCATCTGGATGCGCATCTCGCGCATGAAGCGCAAGCTCGTCGCGCACCCGGAGATCTTCTACGCGGTGCTGCTGATGACCATCAGCGTACGGTGAGGAAAGGAGGCGGCATCGATGGACAGAAGAATGAAGGAGAAGCTCCGGCGCGGCAGCCTGACGGATGGAGACGTGCGCCGGCTGATCGACTGGCAGCTCACCCAGCGCGCGGAGGCAATCGACAGCGCGCTGGTGCTGGAATGCCTGCTGTTTCTCTACCCGGACGAGCCGGGGCTGCCCGAGGACGGGCGCGGCGCCCTGCTGGACAGGCTGTGGTGCGCCATTCACCGGCCATCCAGAGTCATCCGGGCGCGGCATCGCCTGCCAAGGCGCACAGTGCTGCTCGCAGCGCTGCTTGCGCTGCTGCTGGCCGGCGCGGCTATCGCGGCAACGCTGGGGCTGTTTGGCTACCTGCGGGATAATCCGAGCGCCGAGATGAGCCGCCAGCGGCTGGAGCATCTGGACGAGAAAGCGCCGGTGGTCGGGCAGACCGTGGTGCTGCACGCGCCGACGGAGGGGCTGTCCTCCCTTCGGCTGGAGACGGATTATGACCAGCTGGCGGCACACCAATATACCCGGTCATTCGAGCTGACGGTCGATCAGGCGTACTGCGACGGCAAAAAGCTCTACTATTCCTACACGCTGCGGGAGCCGAACCGCCTGATGCGCCTGGGCGAGGGGATGCCGACCGGCTTTGACGAGTGGGACTGGACGTGGCCGGGCGAGGCGATTGCCGCGCATCCCAATTGGTCGGTGTACATGGGCGAGGCGAAGGACGCGCAGGCGCGCGCCTGGATGGCGGACGGCGAAAAGCCGCGCTATGTGATCTACGACACAGTCGCGCTGGGCGACGGCGCGGACCTCTGCGACGGAACGGAGAAGGGGCGATCGCTCAACATCTTCGACAGCGCGGAGGAGTGGATCGACGCCGACACGCGCGTGGGCTTCCAGCAGGTCGACCTGCCGGAGGACTACGTGCCGGGCGACACGATTGACTTCCTGCTGTCGGTCACCTATGGCACGACCGTGCTCTATCAGGACGGGACGGGCTCCTATCAGTCCTGTGTCCGCCAGGCGGAGAACCGCGGCTTTGTCCGGGCGGCGTTCACGGCGCAGATCACGGGCGAGACGCAGACGCTGAGCGCGAGGGCATCGTTTGCGGACTATGCCGCCGAGGCGCAGCTGACGATCTCCGACGTGGATATCTCCGGCCGGGTGCTCATCGACGCGCCGGAGGCCTGGGTGCAGGCGTTTGACAGCCTGACGATGATCAGCGACGAGGTGTACGATTATGTGCTGCTGGCGGACGGGCAGCGCATGCCGAACGTCGACGGCGGCTATGGCATCGACCGGGACACGGGCAAATGGGTGGTGCATGTGCGTTACGATCTGCCGCCCACGATGGAGCACCTGACGCTGGTGCCCATCCGCTTGCAGCTGGGCGAGACGACGCAGGAGCAGATCACGCTGCGCTGATCTGCAGCAAAATCGCGTGCCATGGGGAATAGCATCGAGCCAAACGGCCTACAATACGCCTGCAAGACCATTGGATTCGGAGGCGCAGGACGATGACACAGAGGCAGAATCTGATTCCCTATGCGCTGGAGGCGCAGCCCAGGCCGGGCGAGCGTGAAGTCTGCGTGCGCAAGCCGCCGGACGGTATGAGTATCCGCAACGAGAGGGGTGCTGCGCATGAGTGATCAGCAGCCAAGCCGGGCCATGCGGCAGTATGCAAAGCTGGTCGAGCGGCTTTCGCCCAAGAGCGACATCCTGCAGGGACTGCTGCGCGCGTTCTGGGTGGGCGGCGTGATCTGTGTGATCGGCCAGGCCATCATGGACTTCTTTGCCTATGGCCTGGAGTGGGGCGTGCAGAGCGCGTCCACGGCGACGAGTATCACGCTGGTGTTCCTCTCGGCGCTGCTCACCGGCATCGGCGTCTACGATAAGATTGGCAAGTACGCGGGCGCCGGAAGCATTGTGCCCATCACGGGCTTTGCCAATTCGGTCGTCTCGCCGGCGATGGAATTCCGCCGCGAGGGCCTTGTCATGGGCGTGGGCGCGAAGCTGTTCACACTGGCTGGCCCGGTGCTGGTGTACGGCATCTGCGGCTCGATCATCGCCGGGCTGATTGCTTTTGTCATGGAAATGCTCTGACTGACGCCGCCGCGGAGCGCACATCCCGCAGCTGAAAACCTGAAAAGGGGGGAAATCCCCTGCCTGGACCAACGGATGTATCCGAGCGTCCGCAACGCGATTCGCCGCTGCAAGCCGCAGCGGCTTTTTGCTGCGCGGCGGCTTATGAGGCCAAATGGAAAAATATGTAAAAAATATTCCGCAATTGGCATTTTTGTGAAATGAATCGCATGGACGGGCAAAGGAACGCGGAGGCGGCGGACGGATGACCGGCGCGCAGGCAAAAAGTGCGCAGATGGGGCATAGCTGGAAAAATGCGAAAATATGCGTATTGTGTGAGGATCATTCAAGCGCTCGGCGGTGAAACAGGATGGAATAGACAATTTCCTGCGGCAAATTGTCGAAGAAATCGGCGGAAAAATCAACGCGCCGGGAGCGTCGTTGTGCAAATAGTTAATTTTTACATATATTTCCAGAGGAAATATCAACACAGCCGCGCCGGTGTTTGATAAAATATGGGACAAGAAGGATGTGTAAATCTTGTATACGGGGAGGATCAAGCGGTGAGCGGAATCACATGGGAGCGCAGCGTGCTGACAGACCTCGAGGGCGTCTACTGCCTGGAGGTGTTTCATACGGATACCGGCCTGAAGATCGTCGCCGCCTCGGAGACGCACGGCGGCCACTGCAAGGTGATCGACTTCGACACCCGCCGGGAGGAGACGGTGTGGACCGGGCCGGGCGGCTGCATGAACGTCAGCCAGCTCAACGACGGCGGCGCGCTGATCGGCATCCAGAATTTCTACAAGGGCTTCCAGTCCAAGGAGGCTCAGCTCGTCCTGGCCGAGCGTCAGGATGAGGAATGGCACACCCGTGTGCTCCGGGTGCTGCCCTATCTGCACCGCTCAGGCGTCGTCCACACGAAGGACGGCGACTGGGTGGTCGCCTCCACGCTGTGCACGCATCGCGAGAGCGCGACGGACTGGTCGCATCCCGGCAAAATCCAGGTGGCGAGAGTGCCGAAGGCGGGCGAGGAGATCGACTTCCGCGTCATTGCGGAGGGCGTCACCAAGAACCACGGCTTCTGGCAGGGCACGCTGGACGGCGAGGAGGTCACGCTCATCGGCGGCAGCGAGGGCCTGTTCCGGGTGCGTCCGCCGAAGGATGGCGGCGACTGGCGCGTCGATCGGCTGCTGGAACGCGAGATCAGCGATGCGGCTGTCGCGGATCTGGACGGCGACGGCGAGGACGAGCTGGTCACCTTCGAGGGCTTCCACGGCGACATGGCGGCGGTCAACAAGCGTGTGGACGGCGTCTGGCAGATCGTCTACACGCTGGACATGCACTTCTCTCATGCGATCTGGGCGGGCGAGCTGCTCGGGCGCGGCATGTTCGTCGTCGGCTACCGCAAGGAGGACGGTCGCCTGTATCTGGTGGAGCACACCGAAGGCGGCTATCAGTCCACGCTGATGGAGGAGGGCATCGCTCCCAGCAACGCGCGCGGCTTCACGCACAACGGGCGCTCCTATGTGGCGGTGGCCGCACGGGATATGGATCAGGTTGTGCTGTTTGAACTGAAGGAAGAGTAACGGTCAGCAAACGAACCAGACCATCGGACAAAAGGAGAGAATGCACTTGTCGTATATCAGCGAAATCACAAAGGACACATGGTATCACGCCATTTTCCCCGAATGGGGCACCTGGCTGAATGAGGAAATCGACGCAACGCAGGTCAAGCCCGGCACCTTCAGCATCTGGTGGCTCGGCAGCACGGGCATCTGGCTCAAGACCGAGAACGGCACCAACATCGCCGTCGATTTCTGGGTGGGCCGGGGCAAGTACACGCAGGACTGGTCGAAATACCCGCCGCACCTGGCCGGGCCGGACTTCCAGCTCAATCGCATGGTCGGCATGCACGAGGGCAAGAGCCAGCGCTTCCCCAACACCCGGATGATTCCGGTGGTGCTCGATCCGTTCGAGGTGACGCAGATTGACGCGGTGTTCGTCACGCACAATCACCGCGATCACATCGATCCGTATACCACGGCGGCGATCCACAACAAGTTCCCCGAGGTGCCGTTCTACGGCCCGAAGTTCGTCACGGATCAGTGGCTGGAGTGGGGGCTGCCGCAGGAGGTCGTGCACACCGTCAAGCCCGGCGACGTGGTGAAGGTCAAGGACACGGAGATCGTGGTGCTCGACTCGTTCGACAGGACCGTCTTCCTCACCGCGCCGCGCTCTGGCCCGCTGGCGGGCTACTGCCCGGACGACATGGACGTGCGCTCGGTCAACTACCTGCTCAAGACGCCGGGCGGCAGCTTCTATCACAGCGGTGATTCGCATTTCTCCAACTACTATCTGCGCCACGGCAAGCAGCATCAGATCGACGTGGCGATCGCGGCCTTCGGCGAGAATCCGCCCGGCCTGACCGACAAGATGACGGCCTGCGATGTGCTGCGCATGGGCGAGAACCTGCGCTGCAAGACGATCATCCCCGTCCACTACGAGACGTGGAGCTGCATGCTGGGCGACCCGCGCGAGATCGACGTGCTCTACGACATGCGCAAGGAACGCCTGGGCTACACGTTCCACCCGTTCATCTGGCAGGTCGGCGGCAGGTTCACCTATCCCGACGACGTGGGCAAGCGGCATTTCATGTTCGAGCGCGGCTTTGCCGAGGCCATGGACGAGGAGCCCAACCTTTACTACAAGTCCTTCCTGTAATCCTGCGGCACAGGCCCGCATCACATTTGTTCATCCAAGCTCAAGCATATTCGACCCCCTCAACCAACGAAAGGAGAACCCGTATGAAGAAACTACTGTCTCTGGCCCTGGCCATCGCGCTGGTGCTCGCGTGCGGCATCGCCGCCGCCGCGTCCTTCCCGGAGCGCGACATCACCCTCGTCAACCCCTATGAGGCGGGCGGCACCTCCGATATCCCCAGCCGCATCTATGCCAGCTACATCAGCGAGCATATGGATGGCCGCAGAATGAACGTGAACTGCATCGCCGGCTCCGGCGGAGCGCTGGGCGCTCTGGAGGTCATGAATGGCCGCGCGGACGGCTACACCATCCTGGTTGCGCCGGCTGGCTACGCCATGAACTACGCCAAGGGCGGCCTTGAGTGGACGTATGAAGCGTTCGATCCGGTCTGCCTGTACGTCACCTCCGTGCTGTGCGTGGCGGTCCGCGCGGACTCCCCGTATCAGACCTATGAGGATCTCGTGGCGGCTGTCAAGGCGAACCCCGGCAAGATCAACATGGGCATCGCCACCTCCGGCCTGCCGCAGTTCTCCGTGTACGCGATGGAAGCGCACGAGGACATGAAGTTCAACACCGTGGATATCGGCGGCTCCTCCGTCAAGTCCACAGAGCTGCTTGCCGGCCGTGTCGACGTGATGATCGATTCCCTGGGCGGCGTGAAGGCCTTCGTCGAGTCCGGCGACTTCCGCCTGCTGACCGTCTTCTCCGCCGAGCGCCATCCGGCCTACGCCGATGTGCCCACGATGCTCGAGGTTGGCTACACCAGCGAGGAGATGTCCGTGATGAACCAGGTGTTCGGTATCTGGGCCCCCAAGGGCACGGATCCGGAGATCATCGCGTATATCGCCGATCAGTTTGAAGCCGCGGCCAAGGACGAAGAGACGGCCAAGAAGCTCAACGATCAGTGCTACACCGCGACCTTCATGGATACCGCCGAGTACAACGAGTATCTGAAGGCGATGTATGAGTCCTTCGTGGCGTTTGCCGACAAGTACATCAAGAAGTAATCCCGAATCACGTCGAATCGTGCTTGAGTGAATCGCGTGATCTGATCCACGATGAATCGCCCGCGCTAGGCGGGGATCATCCAAATCGTCTGCGTTCTCTCCTGGCTGTCCGGGCCATCCCGGCCCGGGCAGCCGGAGGGGCGGGACGCCAGCTTAGGAGGCAATATGGGAGAGATTATTTTCATGCTCATCGCGATGGCGGTCTGCGTGCTGGGCTTTGCGGAATCGTTCACCTGGCGGGTGATCGCCGACGACAACTCCGGCGGCGCCGCCTTCTGGCCGCGGATCATCATGGCAGCGCTGTTTGTCTGCTGCCTCATCCGAATCTTCCAGATCCTGCGGGACAAGGAGCAGCTGCGCAAGAAGTTCGTCTTTCTCGATGCGTTCTACGGTCATCGCGGCATATTCCTGCTGAGTATGGTGCTCTACGCCGTGGCGATCAACTATCTCGGCTTCATGATCGGCACCATCCTGTTCCTGAATGTGATGGTCAATCTGATGCACTATTTCACCAAGGGCACGCTGGGCGCGGCCAAGTGGATCGTGGTGCGCACGATCTGCCTGACGGCTGTGGCCATCGGCGTCAACTACTTCTTCAGCTCCATCCTACGCATCATGGTGCCCACCGGCATCTTCGGCATCTAAGCATAGAGGAGGTATACGATGGATGCGATTATCGCAGCATTTGCGTCTGTGCTCAATGTGCAGGTGCTTCTGCTGATCCTGGTCGGCACGTTTGTCGGCATCATCTTCGGCGCGATCCCCGGCCTGAATACGCCGATTGCGGTGGCCCTGCTGCTGCCGTTCTCCTATAAATTCGACACCATCTCCGCCATGGCGCTGCTGCTGGGCGTGTACATGGGCGGCATCTCCGGCGGCCTGGTTTCCGCCATCCTGCTGCGCATTCCCGGCACGGCGGCGGCCATCGCCACCACGTTCGACGGCTATCCCATGTGCCGCAAGGGCAAGGGCGCCGAGGCGCTGGCCATCGGCACCTACGGCTCCTTCCTGGGCGGCGCGTTCAGCGCGGTCGTGCTGGCGTTTCTGGCCAAGCCGCTGACCCAGCTGTGCATTCGCTTCGGCCCGTGGGATTACTTCGGCCTGACCGCCTTCGCGCTGTCGCTGGTCAGCGTGCTGGTGGGCAAGAACGTGCTCAAGGGCTATATCAGCATGCTGATCGGCCTGTTCATCTCCTGCATCGGCTTGTCCTCGCTGGACGGCATCGTCAAGCGCTTCACGATGGGCAACTACCGCCTGGAGGCGGGCGTCTCCATGGTCATCCTGATCATCGGCATCTACGCGATTCCGGAGATCCTCAGCGCCGCGGGCAAGCTGCGCGAGGATCTGGTGACGGCTGAATTCGAGAAAAAGCGCTTCTATCTGCCCGCCAAGGAGAACCGCTCCAGCCGCTTCTGGCCGCTGATTCTGCAATCGAGCATCATCGGCACGTTTATCGGCATCCTGCCGGGCCTTGGCAGCTCGACGGGCGCGATGCTCTCCTACACCGCGGCACAGAAGACCTTTAAGAGCAAGGAGGGCTACGGCACCGGCTGCCCGGAGGGCATCTACGCCTCCGAGGTCTCCAACAACGCCGTGACCGGCGGCGCGCTGATCCCGATGCTGGCCCTGGGCATCCCGGGCGACTCCGTGACGGCGATCATCATGGCGGCGCTGATCCTGCAGGGCATCTCCGTCGGCCCGCTGCTGTTTGTGACCAACGCCTCGCTGATCCATGTGATCGTGCTGATCGTCTTCCTGGCGAACCTGGCGATGTTCATTTTGCAGAGCTTCGGCATCCCGTTCTTCGCCCGCATTGTGCAGGTGCCGCGTCACATTCTGCTGCCGCTGATCATGATGTGTATCGCGATTGGCTGCATCAGCGTGAACAACCGCCTGTTTGACTTCTATGTGGTCATCGTGCTGGGCCTGCTGGGCTACGCGCTGGAGAAAAATGGTTATCCGCTGCCGCCACTGCTGCTGGGCTTCATCCTCGGCTCCGGCATGGAGCTGTATCTGCGCCGTTCGCTGATGTACTACGGCAGCTTCGGCAACTGCATGCGGATGTTCAGCGCGGGCACCGTGCTGGTGATCGCCGCCGTGCTGCTGACGGTGGTGGCGCTGATCGTCAAGAACCCCCGGATTATGGCGAAGCTGCGCGGAAAGAAGGCGGCCAAGTGAGCCGCGTGAAGGTTGCGCCGTCGCTGCTGTGCATGGACATGCTGCGCGTTGGCGAGCAGGTACGGGTCATGAACCGGCGCGCGGATTACCTGCACGCCGATCTGATGGACCTGCGCTTTGTGAAGAACATCGGCCTGGGCGTGGCGTTTGTGCGCGCGGTGTGCCAGGCGGCGGAAAAGCCGGTGGACTGCCACATCATGGCTAAGGATCTGGACTGGTGGCTGCCCGCGCTTGCAGGCGCCGGCGCGTCCATGCTCACGCCGCACATCGAGGTCACGGGCGAGGACACGCCCCGGATTCTGGCCTCTATCCGCGCGATGGGGTGCCGGGCCGGCCTGGCCATTAGCCCCGGGACGCCGGCGCAGGCGCTTGCGCCGTATCTGCCGCTGGTGGACAAGGTGACGGTGATGACGATTGAGCCGGGCTTCCCGGGCGCGCCGTTCTTGTGGGACATGCTGGACAAGATCCGGCAGCTGGCCCAAATGCGCAGCGAGCTGGGGCTGGGCTTTGAAATCGAAATGGACGGCTCCTGCTGCGATGAAAACTTCGCGCCCCTGCGCGAGGCGGGCGTGGATGTGTTTGTCCTGGGCGCGGCGGCGCTCTTTGGCCGCAGCCAGAATCTGGAGACGGCGTTTGACCGCATGGAGGAGAGCTTCGGCAGAAAGGATTCCTGAATGATGAGCGGAAGCGTGATGACGGAATGCCACTATTCCGAGGTGGAGGGGCGCAGCTCGCACTTTCACAATACCTATGAGGTGCTCTTTGTCCGCCGGGGGCATGTCCTCATCCGCGTCAGCAACAACGAATACCATGTCGGGCCGAATACGCTGGTCTTCTTCAGCAATCTGGAGGAGCATGTCACCCAGGTGGAGGAGTACCCGTTCTGTCGGTATTTCGTCAAGCTCGACCCGGAGCAGCTGAGCCGCAAGCTGGGCAGCATGTGGCAGCTTTCCATCTTCAAGAACAGGCCACAGAGCTTCATCCACTGGGTGAACGTGGACCGCTACGCGGACACGATGGACGCGCTGTTCCGGATGCTGCTGGACGAATACCGCTGCGGCGACGAGTACAGCGACGAGATGGTCGTCTCGATCATCCGGCAGATTCTGGTCTACACCTCGCGCAACGCGCCGGAGCGCTTTGCCGAGGTCAGCCGACAGCAGCTGCAGAACTGCGCGAAGGTGCAGCGCTGGATCGAGCAGCACTTCACCGAGGAAATCCGCATCAAGGACATCTCGGAAAGCCTGTTTATCAATTCCGCGCAGCTCGCGCGCGATTTCAAGAAGGCCACCGGCTACACGCCCAAGCAGTATCTGATGCTCAACCGCATCACCTACGCCAAGGATCTGCTGGTGCACACGGATTTCCCCGTCAATGAGATCGGCACGCGCTGCGGATTCATGGACACGAGCAATTTCGTTCGCTATTTCAAGCGGGAGATGGGCATTACCCCCAACCGCTACCGAAAGGAAAACAGCCAATACCTCTGATTCGAGCAAAGCACAGAAAGAAGGATCTTGTATGAGCGATAAGCTGCTGGAAATGAAAGCCAAATACCCTCAGACACAGGTGTGGATCGACTCCTGCGCGGAGGCGGATATGACGTACGGCCTCAGCCGCGGCGTCACAGGCGCGACGACCAATCCCGTCATCGTCGGCCAGGTGCTCCAGAAGGAAATGCCCATGTGGGAGGACACGATCCGCGCTCTGTTCGCCGACCATCCGGAGGCGACGGAGGACGACGTGGCCTGGATGCTGATTGAGAAGATGGCGGTGCGCGGCTGCGAAAAGCTGAGGCCAGTGTTTGAGGCATCCGGCGGCGCGTGCGGCAAGATGTCCATTCAGGCCAACATCAAGAATTATCGCAACACGGAGAAGATGCTCGCCCAGGCCGTAGGCTTTGGCAGGCTGGCCCCCAACATCCAGGTGAAGATGCCCATTTCGGCTGCGGGCCTGAAGGCGTTTGAGGAGGCGACCTATCAGGGTGTGAGCGTCAACGCGACGGTGTCCTTCAGCGTGGCGCAGGCGGTCTGCCTGGCGGAGGCTGTGGAGCGTGGGCTTAACCGCCGCACGGCGGAGGGCCTGAGCAACGAGGGGATCACGCCGGTGTGCACGATCATGATTGGCCGTGTGGACGACTGGCTCAAGAAGGTCGTCGCGCGCGACGGCCTGGCTATCGCGCCGGAGGCCCTGGAGTGGGCGGGCGTGGCCGTGTTCAAGAAGGCGTATCAGATTTTCAAGGAGCGCGGCTATCGCACACGCCTGCTGACGGCGGCGTACCGCAACGTGTATCACTGGGGCGCGTTCCTGGGCGGCGATGTCTCCATGACGATGCCGGCCAAGTGGCTCAAGATTTACGACAACAGCAGCGTGGAGATCCGCAACACCATGGACGAGCCGGTGCCTGCATGCTGGCTGGACGCGCTGAACACGCTGGCGGATTTCCACCGCGTCTACGACGAGGATGGCATGAAGCCGGAGGAGTTTGAGCATTACGGCGCGTTCATCGTCTGCCTGGAGGGCTTCTTCAAGGGCTACGAGGAGCTGCTCCGGATGATCCGCCCGCTGCAGTTCGGCAGCCCGCTTGTGTAAGGCGATGGGTATTGTGAAGCGGGTGCTTGCACCGCTGGAGAAGTGCTATGCGGTGAACGCCTTTGAGCTGGGCGGCAGGCTGAAATACCTGTTCGCCTCCGAGGTGAACGCGCCCTGCCTGTGCATCGACGCCGAGACGCTCGAGCGTGACATCGTGTGGTCGCAGGGCGGCGGCACGATGGGCATGGTTCCTGTCGGAGACGCGGGGGATACATTCCTGGCCATCCAGAACTTCTTTCCGCCGTTCGCCGCAGCGCAGGCCAAGCTTGTCTGCGTCCGGGCGACGGCGGACGGATTTGAGACGAAGGACTTCCTGTACATGCCGTATCTGCACCGCTTCGGCGTGCTTCGCCGGGGCGGCAGGCAGTTTCTGGTGCTCTCCACGCTGTGCAGGAGCAAGCAAAGCAAGGACGACTGGACGCAGCCCGGCGGCGTGTATGTCCTCAATCCGGAGGAGCCGCAGGCAAGGCCTCGCCCGGTGCTGGAGGGCCAGTTCCACAACCACGGATTCTTCACCGGCAGCTTTGCCG
>JBJEYK010000006.1:0-2431 GCA_051886775.1 Candidatus Ventricola sp.
GGCGCGGCGACATCATCTGCAAGCCGATCGACGGCTCCAGCGGGCAGGGCATCCTGGGGTGCACGCCCGGGCAGTACGCCGATCCGGACAAGCTCTACGATGAATTGAAGGCCGCAGGCATCGGCATCGTGGAGGATAAGGTCGTTCAGCACGAGGCGATTGCGGCGCTGTGCCCCACCTCAGTGAACACCATTCGCGTCGCCACGCTGCTGGGCGACAAGAAGGAGGGCATCGTCTACGCCTATATCCGCATCGGAAACGGCAAGGTGATGGACAACGTGGACTGCGGCGGCATGGCCGCCCCGGTGGACATCGACACCGGCGTGATCACCGGCGTGGGCGCGAACAAGGCGGGCGAGACGTATGAGCTGCACCCGATGACCGGCACGCGCATCCCCGGCACGCAGATCCCCTACTGGGACGAGGTGAAGCGCATGTGCCTGGATGCGATGCACGTCGTGCCGCAGGTGCGCTTTGTCGCCTGGGACGTGGCCATCACGCCGGACGGCC
The DNA here is from genome assembly GCA_051886775.1 of Candidatus Ventricola sp. Classification (GTDB taxonomy): domain Bacteria; phylum Bacillota; class Clostridia; order Christensenellales; family Aristaeellaceae; genus Ventricola. Next base: position 511 of record JBJEYK010000006.1, read on the forward strand.
CGGTGTTCATCGAGGGCAACTCGTTCCCCAGCCATGCGATCCCGCAGTTTGCCGCGCATTTCCCGGACGGCATCGGCATTCTGCCTCGGTTTGAGGAGTTCATCGACCTATGAGCAACGGCTGCGTGCTCTGCCCCCGGCGCTGCGGGGCGGAGCGCTCGGCGCACGAGGGGCGCGGCGTATGCGCCGTGGGCACGATGCCCCGGATTGCCCGCGCGGCGCTGCACCTGTGGGAGGAGCCGTGCATCAGCGGCACGCGCGGCAGCGGCGCGGTGTTCTTCTCCGGCTGCGGACTGCGCTGCGTCTTCTGCCAGAACGAGGCCATCAGCCACGGCGGTGCGGGGCAGGACGTGACGCCCGCGCGCCTGGCGGAGATCTTCCGGGAGCTGGAGGCGCAGGGCGCGCACAACATCAACCTCGTCACGGCGGCGCAGTTCGTGCCCGCGGTGATCGAGGCGCTTGAGCTGTATCGCCCGCCTGTCCCGATCGTCTACAACTCCAGCGGCTATGAGACCGTTGAAACGCTGCGCCTGCTGGAGGGCTGGGTGGACGTCTACCTGCCGGATTTCAAGTACATCGATCCGGCGATGGCGCAGCTGCTCTCCGGCGCAAGGGACTATCCCGACGTGGCGATGGCCGCGATCCGCGAGATGATTCGCCAGACCGGCCCCGCGCGCTATGACGGAGACGGCCTGATGCTGCGCGGCACGCAGATCCGCCATCTGGTGCTGCCGGGGCTGACGGGCGACAGCATGCGGATCCTGACCATAATCGCCGACGAATTCCCCGGCACGCCGGTGTCGCTGATGGGGCAGTACACGCCCTTTGGCCGCGCCCTGGAGATGCCCGGGCTGAACCGCCGGCTGAAGAAGAAGGAATACGACCGCGTGCTCGCGCACATGCGGGCCATCGGCCTGCCGGGCTATGCCCAGGAGCTGAGCGCGGCGGACGCGGCGTTTGTGCCCGCCTTCGACGGCACAGGCGTGGCGGCACGATGAAGAAATCATTGAAACTGACCATATCAAGGAGGACAACCCCATGATCAGAAAGACCAAGATTGTCTGCACCCTCGGCCCCGCCAGCGACACCGACGAGATGGTGTCCCGGCTGATGGATGCCGGCATGAACGTATGCCGGCTGAACATGTCCCACGGCTCCTACGAGGAGCAGGGGGCGCGCATCCAGCGCATCAAGCGCCTGCGCGAGGAAAAGCGCCTGCCCGTGGCCATCATGCTGGACACGAAAGGCCCGGAGGTGCGCACCAGCGTCATCGCCGAGGGCAAGGCCGAGCTGGAGGCTGGGCAGGAGTTTGTGCTGACCAGCCGCGAGGTGCCGGGCGACGCGCATGAGGTGTCCATCACCTATCCGAAGATGGTGGAGCTGGTGAAGCCCGGCAACCGCATCCTCATCGACGACGGCCTGCTGGCGATGAACGTCGTGCGCATCGAGCACGGCACCGATATCGTCTGCTGTGTGATCAACGGCGGCGTGCTTGGCGGGCGCAAGGGCATCTCCGTGCCGGATGTCGACCTGCAGATGCCCTCCATCGGCGAGAAGGATCGCAGCGACATCCTCTTTGGCATCGAGCAGGGCATCGACCTGATCGCGGCGTCGTTCGTCTGCCGCGCCAGCGACGTGCTGACCATCCGTAAGCTGTGCGACGACAACGGCGGCAGCCATGTGCGCATCTATGCCAAGATCGAGAACCGCATGGGCGTGGACAACTTCGACGAGATCCTCAACGTCTCCGACGGCATCATGGTCGCCCGCGGCGACCTGGGCGTGGAGGTGGAGATGGAGGAGGTGCCCGTCCTGCAAAAGAGCTTCATCAAGCGCTGCAACGTGGCGGGCAAGCCCGTCATCACCGCGACGCAGATGCTCGACTCCATGATCCGCAACCCGCGCCCGACGCGCGCCGAGGC
>JBJEYK010000007.1:0-2429 GCA_051886775.1 Candidatus Ventricola sp.
CAGGAGGAGATGTTGCTGGAAAGCGTGAGCGTCTTGAGCGCATCTGTCCCACTAAACGCGTAGCTGTCGATGGCGGTGACGCTCTCGGGCAGCGTCACGGAGGTCAGCTTGCCGCAGATCGAATTATTCGAGGTGTTCGCGAAGGCGGATTGGCCGATGCGCACCACGCCGTCAGGGACGGTGACGACGGTGCCGCTTCCGATATATTGGGCGATGCCCAGCTCCGCCGGGCCGGTTGCTTCGTGGGTGAAGTAGCACAGCTTGTAATCCGGCCAATCCGGATCGATAAAGCGATAGCTGGGATATCTGCCCGCGGCATTGGTCATCAGGCGCGCGGTGGCCGTGCTGCGCCCGACGACGTAGATAAAGTTCGTTTCGCCGCATTCCGTAAAGGTGGTGAGGTTGGCCGGGAGATAGACGGCCGTCAGGCTGCTGCATCCCATGAACGCGCCGCCGTTCAGCTCGCGCAGGCTGTCCGGCAGGGTGATGGTGACGGCGTAGGCGTTGCTCTGCAAGCAGCCAAAGCCCATCTTCACCACCGGGTAGCCGCCCAGCGTGCCCGGCACGGTGACGTTTGCGGCGGTGCCGGTGTAGCCTTCGATCACTGCGCCGGTTTCGACGATAGAATAGGTGTAGTTGCCCTCGGTGTCCGCCAGCGCGCCCGGCACAAGCAGGCACAGGAGCAGCACAAGCAGAGGGAGCAGCCGCAAGCGACGCGCAGAAGCAAACATGGACAGAACCTCCTTGGATACCATAGCAGATGATACAATGCTTTCTATATTATACCATACCCGCCGCAAAATGCAAAGGAAAACCCGCCCTTCCTGCGCGGAAAGGCGGGGGGGAAAAAACCGGCATGCCGGGTCACTTCTTGTCGTAGGGCTTGACCTCGACGCTCTGCTTCTCGAAGTCGATGAAAATCTGGAAGGCGTAGTTGTCCTCGCAGGTGTCCCAGACCTCGACAAACCGGGGCGTGACCTCGATGATGATCTCGGTGTCCTCGTGGGAGTACTTGTTGTAGCTGCCGAAGAGATGCTTCTCGTAGAGCTTTTCAAACCGGCGTTCCGGCTCGTCCACCACCAGCCCGCGGTTGGCGGCGGTGCCCTCCACCGACACGCCGCTCCAGCACAGCGCGACGTTCGGGTTGGCAAAGAGCTGCTGCGTCTTGCGGAAGTTTTTGTCGGTCTTGAACCAGATTTTCTGGTCGTAGAACAGGCAGCTGACGTTGCGCACCATCACATAATCGTTTACGGAGCTGGCCAGCGCCATGATCTTGGAGTCGCCCAGCTTTTCAAAGAGGATTTGGACGGCCTGGTCGAAGGTGAGGTTCTTGTCGATGCTGAATTTCATGCGATTGCCTCCTGACGGATTATTGAATGAGCTTCTTGAGCGGCACGCTGATCTTCTTGTACACCAGCATCGCAATCAGCGAGATGACCGACATGGAGATCACGTTGAACGGGATGATGGAGAAGGCCACCATCGTGGGCAGGTCGTGAATCCAGGGGTTGACGGCGGTGCACATGCCAATGATGGCCGCCCAGTCCATGCCATAGAGCTTGATGTAGAACGGGAAGATGATGAACACGTTGGTGATGATCGCCGTGCACACGCCCACCACCGTGCCGATGACCAGGCCGACGGCTGCGCCCTTGCGGGTCTTGTGGCGGCGGTAGTAGATGACGGACGGCAGCACATACGCGCAGCTGAGCAGGAACTTCTGCAGCTCGCCGGTGAGCATGCTGCTGGTGCCCTTGAACACGAGCTTGAGCAGGATCTTGACGGCGATGATCTGCACCGCGCCGATCGGGCCGAGGATGTAGCCGCCAATCAGCTCCGGCAGATAGGAGAAGTCGAAGTCGGCAAACGGGGAGAGGACGGGCACCGAAAAGCTGAAGTACATCAGCACGAAGGCGACGGCGCCCATCATGGCCGCCATGGTCAGGCGGCGGGTTGTGGAGCGGTTCATAGAGCAATTCCTCCTGCAAAAAAATCCTGAAGCCAAAGCAAAGCGGCCTCAGGAATGGGTTGCAAGCAAAGAATATGCTCACGAACGTCTTTTCTCATCCGGACTGTACCGTCGGTTCTGGAATCGCACCAGATCGGCCTCCAAACGGAGGTTCATGGACTCTACCATCGGTCGGGATTTGCACCCTGCCCCAAAGACCATTCAGTTTTAACTTCGTTGCCTATTGTAGGCCATTGGCAGAGCTTTGTCAATGGGGCGGGCGCAATTTGTGCAGGATTTCTGCGCCTTACGGGCGGATGACGAGCCGGTGGTCCGCGGTGACGGCCGCCGGGGAGATGAAGCCGACGCGGTCGTTTCCGGTTTCCTGCGTGCGGCCGTGGTAGCAGATGAGCAGCTCCCCCTCCGGGCTGCGCAGCATGCAGCTGTGGCCCGTGCCGGTGACGCTGCCGTAGCGCTCGAG
>JBJEYK010000008.1:0-2407 GCA_051886775.1 Candidatus Ventricola sp.
CGGCGTGATGACGCTGCGGCTGATTCTGGACGGGGAGAGCGCGGAGCTGTTCGTGAACGACGGCGAGCATGTCATCTCCTCGCTGATCGACACGCCGGTGGACGCGCAGGGCATCACCTTCTGCGCGGACGGCGAGCTGACGATGGACGTGGAGAAGCACGCGCTGGGGTGAGCTGCAATCGGAGGAAGGATATGACAAGCGAGTTTGAGCGGCGCTTTGCCCGCCATCGGGACGAGCTGGAATGGCTCTTTATGGAGCTGTATGACGACCGCGACGCGCTGCATCGCTTTGAGGCGATGATGCGCGAGGCGTGGGCGTGCCGGGAGGAGGAGCTTCGCGCGCTGGACAGGGCGCGCGAGGCCAATCCGCTCTGGTATCGCGGCGCGGACATGCTGGGCATGACGATGTACACCGAGCTGTTTGCCGGGAATCTGCGCGGCGTGATGGAGCGGCTGCCGTATCTCACGGAATTGGGCGTCACCTATCTGCACCTGATGCCGCTGCTGAAGATGCCGCATCCGCAGAACGACGGCGGCTACGCCGTGGAGGACTTTGATGCGGTCGATCCCGCACTGGGCACGAATGAGGATCTGATCGCGCTGACGCGGGCGCTGCGCGCCGCAGGCATCAGCCTGTGCCTGGACTTCGTGATGAACCATACGGCGGACACGCATGAATGGGCGATGCGGGCCAAGGCCGGGGATGCGCAGGCGCAGGCGTACTACTTCTGCTATCCCGACAGGGCCATTCCCGACCGATACGAGCAGACCGTGCCGCAGGTGTTTCCCGCGACCGCGCCGGGCAATTTCACCTGGAACGAGGCCATGCACCGCTGGGTGCTGACGAGCTTCTATCCCTTCCAGTGGGACCTCAACTACCGCAATCCCGAGGTGCTCACTGCGATGACGCGCAGCATGCTGCATCTGGCGAACATGGGCGTGGAGGTGTTGCGCATCGACGCCGTGCCCTACATCTGGAAGCAGCTGGGGACGAGTTGCCGGAACCTCCCGCAGGTGCATACGATTGTGCGCATCATCCGCATGGTGATCGAGTGCGTCTGCCCGGCGGTCATCCTCAAGGGCGAGGTTGTGATGGCCCCGAAGGAGCTGGCGGCCTACTTCGGCACGCCGGAAAAGCCCGAGTGCCACATGCTCTACAACGTCTCCACGATGGTCAACCTGTGGAGCGCGCTGGCGGCGAGGGATGCGCGGCTGCTGCGCAGTCAGATCGACGCGCTGCTGGCGCTGGGGGAGAACTGCTGGTTCGTCAACTATCTGCGCTGCCATGACGACATTGGCTGGGGACTTGACGAGGACATGGAGCGTCGCTTGTGGATTGATCCGCAGATGCACAAGGAATACCTGTATCGCTTCTATGACGGCGAATTCCTGGGAAGCTGGGCGACGGGCGAAACGTACAACTACGATCCCGCCACGCGCGACGCGCGGAGCTGCGGCACGACGGCGAGCCTGTGCGGGCTGGAGCGCGCGCTGCGCGAACAGGACGATGTGCAATACGAACTCGCGCTCAGGCGGATTTTGCTGATGCATGGCGCGGCGATGTTCCTGCAGGGCTTCATGATGCTCAGCTCCGGCGATGAGATCGGGCAGCTCAACGGTTGGGGCTATCACGAAGACCCCGACAGGGCGGCGGACAGCCGCAATCTCCATCGCACGCGCTTTGATTGGAACCGCGCCGCGCTGCGCGGGAAGCAGGGAACGCCGGAGCACGCCATCTGGGAGGGGATCCAGCGGCTGCGAGAGCTGCGCGCGCATCCCTGCTTTGCTGCGGATGCAGCAGTCAGCACGCTGGAGAGCGGAAACCGCGCCGTGCTGGCCGTGCGCCGGGAAAAGGGAAACGAGCAGATGACGGCGATGATGAATTTCAGCGAGCAGGCGCAAAGCGTCGTGCTGCCGGACGGCACATCGCTTGAGCTCGGAGCGTATGAGATGAGGATACGATAAAAGTGGTAGCGATAAGGTCATCAGGCGGCGTTGTGCCGCAGGAGAAGCCGTCTTATTGGAGTAAATCAATAAAGTGAGCCAGAAGTGTCTTTCGATTTCAGAAAGGCAGCTTCTGGCTCATTATAATATAGGCTTTGTGCAGCTTTGATCGTCAACGGGTTGCTCGTCAATCAGCTCCCGAATCCGCACTGCTCTGTGTTTCGTCTGGCTCAAAGGAGAGGGTCAGTGTACAGTGATTGCGCGGCGGCTCCTTCAAAATATTCTCGATATACAGGGAGAGAAACGAGAGCTGCTGCTTCCAGCGTTCATTCAGCTGTGTGTCCGGCGAAAAAGTGTCCATGCGTCCGGCAAAGTACGCGGCATTGGATAGTTCAGTGGGCTTTCCCTATCGTGATTGCTGAGGGTACCGTACACATAATCCATATCGATGTAGGATTGCTTA
>JBJEYK010000009.1:0-2404 GCA_051886775.1 Candidatus Ventricola sp.
TCATCCCCAGACCCCTTCTTCGCTTCGCGCCTGTACCGCCGCTAAAGCACTCTTTTCTATCCTTTCCAGTCAATTGGCGGCGTTCTGCCGCCCTTTTCTTTTGCGACGGAACGCTGCATCCAGGCAGGAATCCGCCTGCGGACGGAGAATAGAATAAGATTGTCCAATTTGAGGTTTGGGGATGGGCGATTTTCGTGGCAGAGGAAATGGAGATGCTCCGGCGGATCACCCCCGCAGAGGAGTTTGCAGCCGGGCTGGCGCTCTATCGCGCGGGCGGCGTGCATGCGCTGGAGGGCGAGGAAGGCTTCCTGCGCTATGCGGTGGACGGCGAGCCGCGCCGCGTGGTGCGCGTGAGCACCGGCGGCAGGCTGGGGGGCCGCTGCTCGTGCGACTTTTTCGGCAACGTGCACAAGCCCTGCCGGCATCTGGCGGCGGCGCTGATGCAGGCAATGGCCTCCGGCGCGATCGAGGAAATGCGCCGCCGCCGCGCACGGGAGAATGCGGTGCGGCTGATGGGCGTCGTCGGCGCGGCGCTGCCGGCGGAGACGCCGCTGGAATTGGAGGTCACGCTGCGGCTGATCGGTGATCAGCCCATCCGCGTGTCGCTGCGCGTGGGGCAGGAGCGCATGTACGTCGTCAAGTCGATGGCGCAGTTCTTGGACGCGTTGGCGAAGAAGGAGTGCCTGCCCTTTGGCAAGGGCTTCACGCTTGAGCCGGAGTGGATGGGCTTTACCGGGGTGGACGACAAGCTCATCCGCCTTTTGCAGGACGCGGCGTACGTCGCGCGGCTGCAGGGCAAGCTCGTGCAGACGGGGCTGGAGGCCAAGTACCTGCCCATCGCGGACCGGTTTGCCGCGCGGCTGATGCAGCTGCTGATGGCCAAGCCGTTCCGCCTGTCCTTCGGCGAGGAGGTCATCGCCGTACCCGGCGTGTTCGACGGCCAGGCCGAGCTGATCTTCGGCGTGACGACGAGCGGGCGCGAGCTGGAGATTCGTGCGCAGATGCCCGCCTCGCTCAGGCCGCTGGACGCGGCGTGTCGGTTCGTCTACTGCGAGGGGGACGTGCTGCGCCTGCCGGAGTCTCAGCGGGAGCTGGTGCGCGTGATGCTCTCCAGCGGGCAGGAGGGGCGCGCGGCCTTCCGCTTCGACGCGGCGCAGAGCGCGCGTGTGATCTCGGAGCTGCTGCCCGTGCTCGAGCGCGCCGGCTCGGTCACGCTCGACGGCGCGCTGGCCGAGCGCATCGTGCGCAGGCCGCTGCAGGTGCGCGCCTATTTCGACCGCGAGGAGCGCCTCGTGCTGTGCAAAATGGCCTTCGGCTACGGCGACGAGGAGATCGATCCCTTTGCCCCGGCTGCGCAGCGGGACGACGGCGTGCTGCTGCTGCGCGACGCGGCGGGCGAGCGCGCGGCGCTGGATCTGCTGGCGGCGGCAGGCTTCCGCATGCAGCGCGGGCGCATCGTGCTGGGCGGGCAGGAGGAGGTCTATCGCTTCCTGACCGAGGGGATCTACGCCATGCAGAAGCTGGCGCAGGTCTACTGCTCCGACGCCTTCCGCGCGATGACGCCGCGCAGGCCGCACTTTAGCGGCACGCTGCGCATGCAGGAGGGCGCGCTGCGCCTGGAGCTGACCGAGAGCGGCGAGCCGACGGACGAAATCCTGGCGATCCTGCGCGCGCTGCGCGACAGGCGGCGCTATTTCCGCCTGAAGGACGGCGCCTATCTCGACCTGACCGGCATGGACGACTGGCGCGAGCTGGCCGACGCGGCTGCGCCCGCCGGGCAGGAGGGCGAGGCGGACGAGAGCGGCAGCACGCTGCGCATTGCGTCGTTCCGCGCGGCATACATGATGAGCCTGCTGGAGGGCAGCACCCTGCCGGTGACGGCGGACGAGGGCGTGCGCGATCTGGTGCGCGCCATGGGCGAGGACGGCGACCCCTGCCCGGAGCCGCTGGCCGGGGCGCTGCGCCCGTATCAAAGGCGCGGCTTCATGTGGATGCAGGCGCTGGATCGCCTGCACATGGGCGGCGTGCTGGCCGACGACATGGGCCTGGGCAAGACGGTGCAGGTCATCGCGCTGCTGGAATGGGCCAGGCAGCGCGGCGGCGATTCCCGCCCCTCGATCATCGTCGCGCCGACGTCGCTGGTGTTCAACTGGGCGGCGGAGATTGCGCGCTTCGCGCCGGGTCTGCGCGTGGCCACGGGCGAGGGCACGCAGGGCGCCCGGGCGCAGGTCATCGCGCGTCTGGCGCAGATGCACAGCGGGATCGACGTGTACGTCACGTCCTATCCGCTGATCCGGCGCGACATCGGCCAGCTCTCGCGCATCGGCTTCCGCTTCGCCATCCTCGACGAGGCGCAGTACATCAAGAACGCCATGAGCGTGGGCGCGGGCGCGGTCAAGCAGCT
>JBJEYK010000010.1:0-11725 GCA_051886775.1 Candidatus Ventricola sp.
CGTGTTCCAGGCGGACATGAAGGTCTCGCTGATCAACGACGGCCCGGTCACGATGCTGATCGATTCCAGGAGGTTGTTCTGATGGCAGAGCTGGATATCCGCACCGTGACGGGCGGGCCGCTGGAGGTCAATACCTATGTGGTGGGCGTGCCGGGCGGCGATGGCTGCCTGCTGATCGACCCGGGCGCGGAGGAGGCGCGCGTGCGCGAGGCCGTGGCCGGGCGCAGGGTGGAGGCCGTGCTGCTGACGCACGGGCATTTCGACCACATGCTGCACGCTCAGCCCTGGCTGGACGAGGGCGCAAGGCTCTATATCCACGCGCAGGATGAGCCGGCGCTGCGCAGCCCGGCGCTGAACCTGAGCGGGGTGATCAACATGCAGCTTGTGCTGCCGCATGCCGACGTGCTCCTCGGCGAGGGAGACACGGTGGAGGCGGCCGGCGTGCGCCTGTCCGTGCTGCATACGCCGGGCCACACGCCGGGCGGCGTGTGCTTCGCGTGCGGGAACGTGCTTTTCAGCGGCGACACGCTGTTTTACAGGAGCTATGGCCGCATCGATCTGCCGGGCGGCGACGGGGAGCAGATGCTGTGCTCGCTGGATCGCCTGACGCATTTGCCGCCTGAGACGGAGGTCTACCCCGGTCACGGCATGAAGACACGGATCGCCTGGGAACGGAGGGCACAGCCTTGAGGATTGCTGTCGAAACGCCGCTGGAGCAGTTCCGCAACGACATCGGCGATGTGGTGCGCCTGTTCTATGGCGAGGGCGCCGCGGTGACGATGGCGGAGCCGCACGACGCGGAGCTGCGTCATATCCACTCGGTCTGCGATTCGCAGTGGATGGAGACCTTTTGCCTGAGCGGCGCGGCACAGCCGATCTCCGCCTCGCTGCGCGGATCGATTCCGGATGCCGGCGAGCTGGAGGAAAAGCGCCAGCTCAAGCGGCTGATCAAGCGCTGCTGCTATCAGCTGCTCAAGCGAAGCACGTGCCGCCAGCCTGCCTGGGGCTCTCTGACGGGCATCCGCCCGACGCGGCTGTACTATCAACAGCTGGAGCTGGGCAGGACGCGCGCCGAGGCCAGGGCTGCGCTCGCGGAGCTGTTTGACCTGTCCGCAGGCAAGCTCGACCTGCTCGACGAGATCATCACCGCGCAGGAGGGCAGCCTTTCGCGCGCGCCGGACGCTTGCGACCTGTATGTGGGGATCCCGTTCTGTACGACGCGCTGCGCGTACTGCTCGTTTTCCTCCGGCGTGATCGGCGACGGCGCGCTGGTGGAGCCGTATCTGGACGCGCTGTTTCGCGAGATCGACCAGTGCGCAGCCATGGCGCAGGAGCTGGGGCTGTCCATCCGCGTGGGCTACATCGGCGGCGGCACGCCCAGCAGCCTGACGACCGCGCAGCTGGATCGCCTGCTGGAGCGCCTCACGCTGCGCTTTGGCACGCTTGCGGAGCTGACGGTGGAGGCCGGAAGGCCGGACACGCTGGATCGGGAAAAGCTGGCCATGCTGCGCAGCCATCCCGTGACGCGCATCAGCATCAACCCGCAGACCATGAACGACGCAACGCTTGAGCGCATTGGTCGCGCACACACCGCCAAAGAGACGGAGGATTGCTTCGCTCTGGCGCGCTCGCTCGGCTTTGACGACATCAACATGGACGTGATCGCCGCGCTGCCGGGCGAGGACATCACGATGTTCGCGCACACGCTGGAGCGCATCCGCGCGCTTGCGCCCAACAGCCTGACCGTGCACACGCTGGCGATCAAGCGCTCCTCCCGGCTGCATGAGGAGAAGTATCAGCTGTCCGCGGACGACGCCTCGCGCATGGTGGAGCTGGGGCGCGAGACGGCGCACGCGATGGGCATGCAGGCGTACTACCTGTATCGCCAGAAGTACATGGCTCAGAATCTGGAGAACGTCGGCTACGCGCTGCCGGGCAAGCTCTGCCGGTACAACATCGACAATATGGAGGAAACCACCAGCGTACTGGCCGTCGGCGCGGGCGGCATCTCAAAATGTGTGATGCGGCAAGAGGAAAAGATCCTGCGCGCACCGAATATAGCCAATATCGAGCAGTACATCGCGCGTGTGGACGAGATGGTCGCGCGGAAGCGCGCCGTCTTTAGCGAAAAGGCCGCACAACTGAGGGGAGGGCATACGCCGTGATCATCAGCGACAAGCAGGAGCTGCGCCGCTGCGTGAAGCAGCTGGTGCGCCGCATGGAAATCTGCGAGGGCGACCTGTCCTTCGATTTTGCCGGCGGAGAGCTTGGCGTCCAGCCGATGCTTTTGCATTGGGCGCATCCGAGCGCTTCGCCCGGCGAGACGTTCCGCCGCGCCGTGGCCGACCAGACGCCCTTCCACGAGGACGCCGTGGCGATGTTTGCCGCGCTCGACGCGATGGATCTTCCCGTGCGCGATCTCGAGCGCGCAGAGGCTATGCGCGCGCAGTATGAGCGCCCGGCTTATCTGCGGGAAATCCTGGACACGGCGCGCGCAAAATGCGTGCTCGTGCGCGTGCCGATGGAGCAGCCTGTCCGGTTTGAGGACGATCGCTGCGAGCCGCTGCTGTGTGTGGGCGCTTTTGTGCCGGGGCGCTATGGCGTGGACTACGCTGCCCAGGCGCAGCAGATCGCGCAGAGCGCCAGTGCGTGCGGCGCAAGGAATCTGCTGATGACCGCCTACGATCCGCAGGCGCTGCGCTACTGCGTGCTGCCCGCCTGCCAGGACGAGGGGCTGGCGCTGCACATCCGGCTGGAGACGCGCGGGCAGGTGGAGGAATTCGCTCGGCTGCTGGACGAATTCGAGGGCGTGCGCGCGCTGGCATCATCCCCGCAGGAGAATGCGCTCATCGACGCGGCAGCCGAGCGCGTGCGCCTGCTCGTGCGGCTGGAAAGCCCTGCGGGCATCGGCTATGCGCTCTCCCGGCTGGGCACGCGCTTTGTGGCCTTCAGCGCCTGCGCCGATCAGCCGGAGCTGATGCTTGGGCGATGGATCATGGCCCGCGAGGCCATCTGGCAGGCGCTTGCGCAGGCGTATCTGCCGCTGGCTCGCACCGGCTTTGAGCTGCAAAGCAGCATGATCGAGCGCGACGTGCGCCGCCTGCTGTGCGACAATCTGCTGGCGCTGTGCCGCCCCGAGGGCTGGCGCAGCACAGCCGGCAAAGCGATATGACAAGGAGGAAAACGACCATGAATCATCCGATCTTTACCATCGAAATGGACAATGGCATGACCATGAAGGGCGAACTGTATCCCGAGGTCGCGCCCAACAGCGTGGCGAACTTCATCGAGCTGGCCAACAGTGGCTTCTATGACGGCGTGATCTTCCATCGTGTGATCCCGGGCTTCATGATCCAGGGCGGCGACCCGATGGGGCAGGGGATCGGCGGCCCGGGCTACGCGATTCGCGGCGAGTTTGCGGCCAACGGCTTCAAAAACGACCTTAAGCACACCCGCGGCGTGCTGTCCATGGCCCGCAGCCGGATGCCTGATTCTGCCGGCTCCCAGTTCTTCGTCATGGTGGCCGATGCGCCGCATCTCGACGGCCAGTATGCCGCCTTCGGCAAGGTGACCGAGGGCATGGAGACTGCCGACGCCATCGTCAGCACGCCGCGCGACTACATGGACAAGCCCTATGAGGAGCAGAAGATGAAATCCGTGCGCGTGGACACGCTCGGAGAGACGTACACCGCCCAAAAGCTGAAGACCGGCAGATTCTGATCCGGAGGCGCCTGTGAAAAAGAACAAGGTTGTCGTCCACCTGATGGGGCGCGATTACACGCTGCTGACCGATCAGAGCGCGGAGCGTGTGCAGCGCCTGGCGCGCTATGTCGACCGCAGGCTGCGCGAGGTGGCCATCACCACGCGCGCGGGCGAGACCATGGTGCCCACCCTGACGGCGATGATGCTGGCGGAGGAGCTCTTCCGCGCGCAGGACGAGAATGTCCGCCTGAAGCGGGAACTGGCTGCCCTTCAGCCGGAACAAAAGGACTGATTGCGGCAGCGGCGGCATGCGGGATGACCCCGTGCCGCCGCTGCTTGGATCGTTGCGGAGGAACTATGGAACTGCTTTCCCCGGCGGGCAACCGCGAGGCGCTGGTGGCGGCGATCTCCTGCGGCGCGGATGCCGTGTATCTGGGCTATACCGCCTTTGGCGCGCGCAGCTACGCGGGCAATTTCGACGCGGAGCAGCTGGCGGAGGCGGTTGCCTACGCGCATGAGCGCGGCAGGAAAATCTATGTCACCGTCAATACGCTGGTCAAGCAGTGCGAGCTTGATGATCTGTGCGACGTGCTGGAGCTTCTGGCTCGTACGGGCGTGGATGCGGCGATCGTGCAGGACGTGGGCGTCGTGCGCATTGCCCGCGCGCGCTTCCCGGAGCTGACGCTGCACGCCAGCACGCAGATGACGATCAACAACGCGCAGGGCGCGCGCCTGATGCAGTCGCTGGGGCTTGCCCGGGTGGTGCCCGCACGGGAGTGCTCGCTTGCCGAGCTGCGGCGCCTGGCCGATACGGGCGTGGAGATCGAGGCCTTTGCCCACGGCGCGCTGTGCGTGGCGATATCCGGGCAATGCCTGTTCTCCAGCATGATCGGCGGGCGCAGCGGCAACCGCGGGCGCTGCGCGCAGCCCTGCCGCCTGCCGTACAGGCTTAATGACGGCACGAGCGGCTATCTGCTCTCCACACGCGACCTGATGCTCATCGATCACCTGGCCGAGATGCGCGACGCGGGCGTGTATTCCTTCAAGCTGGAGGGCCGGATGAAGCGGCCGGAGTATGTCGGCGTGGTGACGCGCGCCTATCGCGAGGCGCTCGACGCCGCCGAGGCGCATGTGCCATACCGCGCCAGCAAGGCGACGCTGCGCGCACTGCGGCAGATCTTCAACCGCGGCGGCTTCACCGAGGGCTATACCATGGAGCGGAGCAATGCCGCGCTCATGAGCTGGGAGCGCCCGAATCACTGGGGTATCCGCGTTGGCAAAATCACCGCCGCGCGTGGGCCGCTGGTGCGTGTACTGCTGGAGGACAGCCTGCACGACGGCGACGGCTTGCAGGTGCGCGGCCAGCGCGAGACGGAGATGACCTATTCCGGACGGGACGCGCAGGCGGGCGAGGAGGCCACGGTGCGCATCGCGTCGGACAGCTTCAGGCCCGGCGATGCGGTGTACCGCCTGACGGACGCCGTGCAGATGGCCGAAATTCGGGAGCAGATGGCGCGGGAAGCTGCGCGCGTTCCGCTGGAGGCGACACTCACGGCAATGCCGGAGCAGCTGCCCGAGCTGGAGCTGCGCGACGGAGACGGCCACGTTGTCCGCGTCCGGGGCAGCCAGCCGGTCGATCGCGCGCAGCAGCGCGCACTGGACGAAGCGAGCGCGATGAAGCAGCTTGCCAGGACCGGCGGAACGCCGTATCAGCTCGAAAAGCTGATGCTGCACAGCAAGCAGGCATATATGACAGCTGGCATGCTCAACAGCCTGCGCCGCGACGCGCTGGCCGCGATGAAGGAAGCGCGTACGGCGGTTGTGCGCAGAAAGCTGCCGGGTGTCGAAATGCCGTGCACACTCCCCAGGCAGGAGCGTCTTTTGATCACCGCCGGCGAACGGCTGGAGGACGCAGAGCGGCTGCTCTCCCGCGGCGCGGATGAATTCGTGTGGTCGCCGCAGGATTTCCGCATCGACGCGCTGGCGCTGGCACTGGACGCCTGCCCGGCGATTCGCCCGGTGCTGGAGCTGCCTGCCGTGCTGCGCACGGACGAGCTGGACGCGCTGCACGCCTTCGTCTGCGAGCATGCAGAGCGGTTTTCGGGCGTGATGCTCGGCAATGCCGGGCAGTTCGCGCTGCATTGGCCGGTTTCCATTGTGGGCGGGCAGGGGCTGAATGTGATGAACGCGGAGGCCGCCGCCTTCTACACCGCGCTGGGCGCCGCGCGGCTGACGGCCTCCTGTGAGCTGAGCGCCAAGGAACTGATCGAAATGGCGGCGCACGGCGGCAATTTCGAGCTTGAAGCCTACGGGCGCACGCTGCTGATGCTGCTGAGCCATTGCCCAAGGCGCACCGGGGCCGGAGATGAGCGGCAGCACGCGCTGTGCGATGCCTGCGCTGCCGACGGCGGCTGCCCTGCGGTCTACACCGACCGTAAGGGCTATCGCTTCCCGGCCCGGCGGCAGAAGCTGCCGCACGGCTGTGTGGTGCGCCTGTACAACAGCGTGCCGACCGATATGGCGCGCGCCGCGCGCAGGCTGCTGGATACCGGGGCCGCACTGCGCATCCGATTTGTGGATGAGCCGATCGAGCGACAGGAAGCGATTGTCGCCTCCTATCGCTACCTGCTGGATCACGGCCGTCCCCTGCATGAGCCAAGTGACGCCACGACAGGCGGACAGCTGCTGCGCGGCGTCGAGTAAAGGAGAACATCATGACCGAAAGATCCTTGCGTGTGCTGGAATTTCACAAGATCCGCGCGCAGCTGGCGCAGTACTGTCAGTCCGACATGGGCGCTGCGCTGTGCGACAGCCTCACGCCAGCCAACGATATCGAGGACGTGCGCCGGATGCAGCAGGAAACGCGCGAGGCGCACGACCTGCTCACCTACCTGGGCGGCACGCCGATGGTGGCGTTTTCCGACGTGCGCGCGCAGCTGCACCTGGCGGAGATTGGCTCCACGCTGTCCCCGCGCGCGCTGATGGACATCGGCGCATCGCTGCGCGCCGCACGTGCCGCGCGCGACACCATCGTCACCGAGCGCGAGGGGACGCCCATGCTGCGCGCGCGTGCGTCACGGCTGTCCACCTTCCGTGCGGTCGAGCAGGCGATTGCCGACGCGATCCTCAGCGAGGAGGAGATTGCCGACCGCGCCAGCAGCGAGCTGTTTGCCATCCGCCGCAAGATGCGCGCCTGCAACGAGCGCGTGCGCGAACGGCTCAACAGTATGATACACAGCCCGACGTATGCCAAATACCTCCAGGAATCGATCATCACCATGCGCGCGGACCGCTATGTGCTGCCTGTGCGGGCGGAGTATCGCGCCATGGTGCCGGGCATCGTACACGACCAATCGGCCACGGGCGCGACAATCTTCGTTGAGCCGATGGCCGTTGTGGAAATCGGCAACGAGCTCAAGCAGCTCATCGCCAGTGAGCGCGCGGAGATCGAGCGGATTCTGCGGGTGCTGTCCGCGCAGATTGCGCCGGATGCCGCGGCGATGGCCGGCAATCTGGACATCCTGGCCCAGCTGGATTTCGCCTTTGCCAAGGCATCGCTGGCGCGGGCGATGTTCGCCGTCGAGCCGAAGATCAACGGCGAGGGGCGGATCAGGATTGTGCGGGGCCGTCATCCGCTGATCGACCCGGAGAAGGTCGTGCCGCTGGATATCCGCTTGGGCGAGACGTTCAACACCCTGATCATCACCGGCCCGAACACCGGCGGCAAGACGGTCACGCTCAAGACCACCGGTCTGTTTACGCTGATGGCGCAGGCAGGCCTGCATGTGCCCGCCGAATACGGCACCGAGCTGGCGGTGTTTGACGACGTGTTCGCCGACATCGGCGACGAGCAGTCGATCGAGCAGTCCCTCTCCACATTCTCCGGCCACATGAAGAACATTGTCTCCATCCTGGAGCAGGTGACGCCGGACTCGCTGGTGCTATTCGACGAGCTGGGCGCAGGCACCGACCCGACGGAGGGCGCGGCGCTGGCGCAGGCGATCCTGTCCACGCTGCTGACCATGCACACCCGCACGGTGGCCACCACGCATTACAGCGAGCTGAAGGAATACGCTCTGACGACGCCGGAGGTGGAGAATGCCTCGGTCGAGTTCGACGTGGCGACGCTGCGGCCGACATACCGGCTGTCCATCGGC
Organism: Candidatus Ventricola sp.; assembly: GCA_051886775.1. Lineage (GTDB taxonomy): Bacteria > Bacillota > Clostridia > Christensenellales > Aristaeellaceae > Ventricola. Next base: position 7,860 of record JBJEYK010000010.1, read on the forward strand.
ATCCCGGGCAAGTCCAACGCGTTTGAGATCTCCCGCAAGCTGGGGCTGCCGGAGTTTGTCATCGGACAGGCCAAGGAACTGCTCTCCAAGGAGGCCGTGCGCTTCGAGGACGTGATTGCGAACGCGGAATATCACCGCCAGGTCGCGGAAAAGGAGCGCAAGATCGCCGAGGAGGCGCGCGAGGAGATGGTGGCCATCCGCAATCAGGCGGAGGCCGAGCGCAAAAAGCTCGAGGATCAGCGCGACCGCGCCATCAAAAAGGCCAAGGACGAGGCCAAGCGTATTGTGGAGAACGCGCGCCGCGAGTCGGAAGCCATGATCGCCGAGCTGCGCGCCATGAAGAAGGCGGGCGGCGCGCAGGAGCATGAGATTCAGCGCGTGCGCAAGCAGATGGAGCAGACACAGGAGGCGCTGGCAGAGAAAAAGGAGGTCGGCGGCGAGATCCCGCAGACCGTCAAGCCGGGCGACATGGTGCACATCGCCTCGATGGATGTCGACGCGACCATCGTCACCCCGCCGGACGCCAAGGGCTATGTGCAGCTGAAGGTGGGCATGATGAAGATGCGCGCGCAGCTGTCCGACCTGCGCACGCTGACCTCCACGCAGCAGATGCTCAAAAAGGAGCAGAAAAAGCTCGAACGCAAGAAATCCATGCGTGAGCAGCGCGTGGACATCACCGCCAGAGCCGTGCGCCAGGAGCTGGACGTGCGCGGCATGGCGCTGGATGAAGCGCTTCCGGAGGTGCAGAAGTTCTTGGACGACGCCATGCTCTCCTCGCTTGGCGAGGTGTCGATCATCCATGGCAACGGCACGGGGATCCTGCGCGCGGGCATTCAGGACTGCCTGCGCCGTCATCCGTGCGTGAGCAGCTTCCGCTTGGGGCGCTATGGCGAGGGCGAGACCGGCGTGACGATCGTCTCGCTGAAATAATGGGATAAATCGCTTCCAGCCGGGCAGGCTAAGCCCGAGGTGAGGAAGCGGTGAAACAAAGACGGATCGCGCAGAGCGTTTTCCTCGCGGGGACGCTCTGTGCGCTTTTTTATATCGGCACGCAGCCGGAAGGCTCAGCGAGAACCGTCTACGCGCAGGGCGAGTATGTGCGCTCGCTGGAGGGGACGAGCAGCCCCTTTGCGGACGTGGCGCAGGTGGTGATGCCGTGCGTTGTGGGCGTGAGCAACCGTGCGAACACATACAGCATCGTCAGCGGACAAACGGAGCTGGTGGAGCAGGCCACCGGCTCCGGCGTCGTCGTCACCACGCAGGGGCATGTCGTCACCAACTACCATGTCGTCGAGGGTGCCAGCGACGTGCAGGTGCTCTGGAAGGGACAGTATCTGAAGGCGGAGATTGTCGGCGTCGACGCGCTGACGGATCTGGCCGTGCTGCGCGTGCTGGAGGACGTGACGCTCCCGGCTGTCAAGATGGGCAACGCGGAGGATGTGCGCGTGGGCGACTGGGCGATTGTGATCGGCAATCCGCTGGGCAAGCAGTTCGCGGACACGGTCACGGTCGGCGTCGTGTCTGCGCTCAATCGTGAACTGGACAATGCTTCCATTGTCAAGATGATCCAGACCGACGCGGCCATCAATTCCGGCAACAGCGGCGGCGGCATGTTCAATACGAAGGGCGAGCTGATTGGCATTCCGTCGCTCAAGTTCAGCGCTTCCGGCAGCCGCGACATCGCCAGCATCGAGGGCATTGCCATGGCCATCCCGATGGATGTAGTGCAGCCGATTGTCAACAGCCTGATTCAGTATGGGCGGGTCACGCGGCCCAAGCTGGGCATTTCCGTCATGTCCCTGCGCGGAAGCGAGGAACCGACCGATGGTCTGATTCCGGCGGGCGTCTATGTAAGCGCGGTCAGCGAGGGCAGCTCCGCCCAGCAAGCAGGCATTCAGCCAGACGACATCATTATTCGTGTGGATGGTGAACGCGTCACCCTCCACACCGACCTGACCAACCGCATTGCTACGAAGCAGGCGGGCGACACCGTGACGCTGACGGTATACCGCATTCCCGGCCTGGCGGAGCTGACCGTGCAGGATCGGGTACCCAAGGGAAAGGAGATCGACTTCACCGTCGAGCTGCAGCTTCCGGCACAGGCGACATAAGCGCGATCGCATATTGTCCCCGGTCAACGCATACTTTGGCGTGACGGCAGGGAGGGATGGTATGCAAGCTTACGACCTGTACAGGGATATCTCGCAGCGAACGCAGGGCGATGTGTATATTGGCATCGTCGGGCCGGTTCGGACGGGCAAATCCACGTTTATCACCAGATTCATGGAAAAGCTCGTCATTCCGGGTATTGAGAACGCCCACATCCGTGCACGGGCACAGGATGAGCTGCCGCAGAGCGGCTCGGGCAGGACAATCATGACCACGCAGCCGGCCTTCGTGCCCAGCGAGGCGGTGGAGATCACGCTGCCTGCGGACAACCGTGTCCGGGTGCGGCTGATCGACTGTGTCGGCTATCTGGTAGACGGCGCGCTGGGCACGCAGGAGGGCGAAGCGCTGCGCATGGTGCGCACGCCCTGGGCAAGCGGTGAAATTCCCTTTGAACGCGCCGCCGAGATCGGCACGCAGAAGGTGATCGGCGATCATTCGACCATCGGTCTGGTGATCACCACGGACGGCAGCGTCACCGATTTACCCCGCTCAAGCTATGTGCCTGCGGAGGCTCGGGTGATTGCGGAGCTGAAAGCGCTGGGCAAGCCCTTTGTGGTGATCCTCAACACGGACAGTCCCTCCTCGGCCAGGGCGCAGAGCCTGCGCAAGGCGCTGGAGCAGGACTACGGCGTGCCGGTCAGCGCGATGAACGTCGCCCAGATGGAGGAAGAGGACATCCGCGCCGTGCTCGAGCAGGTGCTTGGGCAGTTCCCGATTGTGTCCATGACTTTTCAGACGCCTGAATGGCTGGGCGCGCTGGACGAGGAGCATTGGCTGATGCAGAGCCTGACGCAGAGCCTGGAGAATGCCGCGCCGCCCAGCCTGCGCATCGGCGACGTGGATACCTTTGTTCGAGCATTGACAGAGAATCCGTATCTGGAGAGCGTGCAGACGCGCGCCATCAGCCACGGGACGGGCACGGCAGCCGTGCAGCTTGGCCTGCTGGAAGGGCTGTTCAACCGCATCCTGGCGGAGCAGTGCGGCACAGAGATCCGCAGTGACGCACATCTGCTGGCACTGCTGCGTGAGCTGGTCGCGGCCAAGCGGGAATACGACCGGGTAGCGCAGGCGCTGGACGCTGTGCGGGAAACGGGCTACGGCCTGGTGCCGCCGGTGCTTGACGAAATGACGCTTCAGGAGCCGGAGATCATGAAGCAGGGCGGGCGGTTCGGTGTGCGCCTGCGGGCCAGCGCGCCGAGCCTGCACATGATCCGCGTCGATATCAAGACGGAGGTCTGCCCGGTCGTCGGCACGGAGCAGCAGTCGGAGGAGATGATCCGCTATCTGATGGAGGGCTTCGAGCAGGATCCGCAGAAGCTGTGGGGGAGCAACCTGTTTGGCAAGCCGCTCTCCGATCTGGTGCGCGAGGGGCTGCAGAACAAGCTCATGCACATGCCGGCGGACACCCAGCTGAAGGTGCAGCAGACGCTGGAAAAAATCATCAACGAGGGAAACGGCGGGATGGTCTGTATCCTGCTGTAACAGAACAGAACGTCGGTCTGACGAATCAAACAGACCGGCGTTCTGTTTTAATTTTCCGGGATTGCGGGGAATCCGCTGTGCAATTGGGTGCGCATGTTTGTTCGAGAAAAAACTAACATGCTGAAAAACCGCAAATCTTTATTTTCTTTCTCTGTGTTATATGGTATAATGTAGCGTAACATTTTGATTCGATTCCGGCAATTCCTTGGGATAAG
>JBJEYK010000011.1:0-11724 GCA_051886775.1 Candidatus Ventricola sp.
TCCAGGATCGGTTCCCGAAGAATACCAGGCTGTACAGCATCATGACGACGAAGCCGTCTGATCTCGCAGGTCATGCGGCAGCTTCTGCGAACAGCGCCATTCCGTGAGCCCGAAATGCACCGCTCATGGCGCAGTGCGATAGGCCGCCTTCACGGCGCTTGATATTCAGGGCCTTCCCGCTTATAATATAAAGGAAATGAGCTTTTCGTTATGGCTGATGAAAACAGTGCAATGAGGTGGTTGCTGTGAAGATCAGAGCCTATATTGGCGAAGCAACGGAATACGACAAAAAGGAAACGCTGGAAGAGCGCAGGCCCAAAAGCTGGCTGAAGAGCGTCAGCGCCTTTGCCAATGGCAACGGCGGCGTTCTCCTGTTCGGCGTTGCGGATGATGACGCTTTGAAAGGGCTTCCTGATGTGAAAACAGCCAGCGAGAAGATCAGCGAGGCTGTCAAAAGCAAGATGGACCCCATTCCGTCGATTGAGCTGCAGATCAGGCAGGAGGAAGGAAAGGACTTCATTCTGCTTCACGTCGCCGCAGGGGCTGAAACGCCGTACTACTATATTGGAGATGGCGGGCGCATCGCCTATATCCGTGTGGGCAATGAGAGCGTACAGGCCACAGCCACCGACCTGAAACGGCTTGTTCTTCGCGGAAGCAACAGCACCTATGACAGCCTCCCCACGCTGTATCGGTTTGAGAGCTTTGCCTTTACCAAGCTCCGCTCTGTTTACCGCCAGCGCACCGGGCTTGAAATGGACACACAGGACTTTGTTTCGTTCGGGCTGGTGGATGAAAAGGGCTTCCTGACCCATGCGGGCGCGCTGCTGGCCGATGAATCGCCCATGCGGTTCTCCCGGCTGTTCTGTACCCGCTGGAATGGGCTGGACAAGGCGTCCGGCGTGATGGAAGCGCTGGACGACAAGGAGTTCGGCGGCAGCCTGATTGCGCTGCTGCAGGGCGGCGAGGAATTTGTGCGCAACAACACAAAAAAGCGCTGGAAAAAGACGGATACCGGGCGCGCAGAAATGCCCGACTATCCGGAACGCGCTGTGCTCGAGTGCCTGGTCAACGCCCTGATCCACAGGGATTACATGATCACCGGCAGCGAGGTGCATATTGACATCTTTGATGATCGGATGGAGATTTACTCTCCCGGCGGCATGATGGATGGCTCGCTGGTGCAGGAGCTGAATACCGATACCGTTCCCTCCAAGCGCCGCAATCCTGTGATCGCAGACGTGTTCAGCAGGATGAACTACATGGAGCGCCGGGGCAGCGGCTTCAAGAAGATCAAGGCAGATTACCACCGGGCGGTCAACTTCCGCGAGGCGTTGGAGCCGCAGTTTTACTCGGATCGCACGAATTTCATCGTGACGCTTTTCAACCTGAATTACGGCGTTGAAGTCGGGAAAACAGGAAAACAGGAAAACAGGAAAACGGGAAGTCAGAAAGGTGCTGTTCCTCAATGGATTCAGGGGCTGCCCTACAAGCAGCCTACGCTGGAAAAAATTCACTTGCTGTATGAGCGGTATGGCACAGAAACAGCTTTTAATCGTAGCGATGTCATGCAGGCTACAGGACTGACCGGCTCTCCTGCCAGTGCGTTGCTGACCAAGATGCGTAAAGCGGACTTGCTTGAGCGTCTCAATGGCGCAGAATATGGGAAATATCGCTTCAAGGCGATCATTGACCATGAGGGCTAAATCAATGAAGAAGCACGGTCACTACTGCAAAATCTGCGGCGAGCACAAGGCCAATGAGAAATTCTCAGGCAAGGGCCATGCGGCCCACATCTGCAAAAGCTGCGCTGCCATGCCCCTTGAGGAACGCAATCAGGCAATGACGCTGACGCGCATCGTGAATTTGCCATGGTATCTGTCCAAGGGGCAATGCGCATGGCTGAAAAAGCGTTGCCATGACGACCGCCCGATCATCAAAGAGGCGGTCCAGCAAGCCTACGAGTGCCGTTTTCCGTTTGAGGAACGCAATCGGCAGAAAAAGCAGTACCATGTAGATCACCTGTCGCTCATGGTGAACGACGATGTCTAAAGACTACGGCGTGCGCAGCCTTGTCGGGCTTCATGCGCAGCTGATGGGCGTCGCCGGGCAGCAGGCGCAGGCGTACTGGAATGAGCACCGGCAGGAGATTCTTGACAACATTGACGATTCCTTCCTCGCTGAGTATGATGAAGGCACCATCGGGGTGAGGTTCCGGGACGCGGCGCAGGCCAGCATCGGCTATATGACGATGACGCGCTGCGGGCTGAATGCCGGGGCGCATGTTCCCGACGAGGACTTCACGGCGATGCTGGAGTTCAATACCCCGCAGACGGCGGGCATCCTCGCAGGGGCGGTCAGCGAAATCTCTGGCCAGCTTCTGCGGCAGATTGAAAGAACCGTCCGGGCGGTGCAGCGAGAAAGGAGCGATGAGCATGAGCGAGCTGAATTACAGGAAAAGCGGCGAAATTCTGATTCCCGATCTGGAGCTGAGCGAGGCGAGGCCGCTGGGCAAGTACGGCAGGATGCGCAGGGACTTCCTGCGGACGCACCGGCAGGCGACGTGGAACGCGATGATCTCAGCCGGCAGCCTGAGCAGCCACCTGAGCGAGATCGACGGGACGGCGAGGGAGCAGATCGAGCGGGTGACGGCGCAGCTGGCCCAGCGCAGCGGCGTGGACGCGGCGATGAAGAAGCGCGACCAGATGGGCTGGGTGCAGGCGATGAACAGCCTGAAGGCGCAGGCGGAGGAGCAGGTGATCCGGGAGCTGATTCTCGCCTGAGCAGTCCCCAGCCGGAGACGGCGCAGATGAGCTTCTTCCCCTCGGAATCGGAACAGATTGAAATAATCGACATGGCGGAGAGCGCGATTGCTCCCGCCTTTTCCTTTGCCCAAAACGAAATCGACGAGGTGCTGCGGCTGGGTGGCAACGCGGATGCGGGCCGGATGCGCGTGGCGCTCGACTTCATGAAGCAGAAGCCCATCCCTGAAATCGCGGAAACGCTGAAGGCGCTCTGGCGTGGCGGCAACGGCCTGCGCATGGGCAGCACGACGCTCTCTGCGTGGTATGCCGGGGATGGAATCCGCCTTTCACGCGGGAAATCGGCACGGTTTGACCGCGCGGCGCAGGTGCTTGCGTGGGAGGACGCGGCAAGGCGCATCGGGGAGCTGCTGGAGCAGGGGCAATTCGCCTCCTATGTGGAGCTGGCCGAAGCGCCCGTCTGGGAACGGCACGATCTGGCGCAGCGGCTATTTGACCTTGAAGGGGATTTGACCGAGACCGCTCGTGAACAAAAGTACCTCTATTCCGTTTATGCCATGCGTGGCGGCGGCTATCCCGAGCAGACGGGCAGGATGGCTGAGATGATGACGAACCCGGCGTTTGTGCAGTCGCTCTCGGCGGAACTTCATGCCTTCGGGGAGGCGTATCGGGCAGACCGTTCGCTGCTGCGGTTTCGTTATCATCGCATCAGCGAGCTTCAAGCACGGCTAGACGAGCTGACGCTTCCGATGCGGGCATTTGATTCCGAATGGATACATGATTCCCGTGCGGAGCGATTCATTACGGATGATGAAATCAACGCGGCGCTGGCCAGCGGAAGCGGCGTATCCGGCGGCAAGAATCGCATCCATGAATACTTCACGCAGCCCCACACCGCAAAGGAGCAGGCGGATTTCCTCAAGGCCGAGTATGGCATCGGTGGACGTTCGCACACGCTTTCTGGTACGACGTATAGCTTTGAATCCTATGACAGCAAGGGCATCCGCCTGAAAAAACAGGATTGCCCGGATGTGCAGCTTTCATGGTCGCAGGCGGCCTCGCGTATCGCGGCGCTGATCCGTCAGGACCGTTTTCTCACACCGGACGAAAAGGAACAGCTTGCCCAGAGGGAGGAGGCGCAGCGGCTAGCCGATGCGACGGAAGCTGGGCGGGACGGTGAGGATGCCAAAGATGTATTGGACGACGAGCCCATTGACACCGAGGCTGTACGTCATCGGCTGGCGGAGTCGGGCATCGTAGGCGGCGGGGTTGTGGATGCGGGAGCGCTCAATAATAACCCGTTCATTCAGCAGGTGACGGAGCTTTCGGAGCGGATTCAGGCGGAGCAGGAAAACGAGGAGAAACCTGCCACGGAGGAAGGAGAGGCTTCTCCCGAAGTCACTGAACGGGTGCTTCCGTACAAGGTCGGCGATACCGTCTATCTGGACAATACGCCCTTCGTCATCACAGAAGTCGGGCGCTTCAATGTGCAGCTTCGTGATCCGTCCCTGGATTATCCCATTTTCCGCTCGGAGAGCATCGAAAGCCTGGCACGGCTGCTGGCGATGGATGAGCGCAATGCGGCCCTGCTAGCGTCTGAGCCTGTAAAGGATGAAACCCCATCATTCACCACACAGACAGAAGCCGTCTATCCGGGCGATCAAAACGGCCTGCCCTATGATGTGGTCGTTGAGCGGCTTCGTGTGGAAGAACCTGCACATCAACAGCCAAACCAGCCTGCCGCAGAGAACTTCCGCATCACGGACGATCATCTCGGCGAGGGCGGCGCAAAGACCAAGTACGGCTATAACGTTGCCGCCATCCGCACGCTGAAAGCCATTGAAGCCGAAGGCCGCACGGCGACGCCGCAGGAGCAGGAAATCCTCTCCCGTTACGTGGGCTGGGGCGGCCTGCCCAACGCCTTTGATGAGAGCAAGGAGGACTGGAAGAAGGAATATGCGGAGCTGAAATCGCTGCTCACGCCGGAGGAATACGACATGGCGCGCGCCTCGACGCTCAACGCGCATTACACGTCGCCCACGGTCATTTGCGCCATCTACGACGCAGTGGAGCGCATGGGCTTTCGCACGGGCAACGTGCTGGAGCCGTCGTGCGGCGTGGGCAATTTCTTCGGCCTGCTGCCTGAATCCATGCGCGGCAGCAGGCTTTACGGCGTGGAGCTGGACAGCCTCACCGGGCGCATCGCGCAGCAGCTCTATCCCAAAGCCAACATCACGATTTCGGGCTTTGAAAAGACAAACCGGCAGGACTTCTTCGATCTGGCCATCGGCAACGTGCCCTTTGGCAGCTACAAGCTCAATGACCGCAGGTTCAACGCGCACAATTTCCTGATCCATGATTACTTCTTCGCCAAGGCGCTCGATCAGGTGCGCTCAGGCGGCGTCATCGCGTTCATCACCAGCAAGGGCACGATGGACAAGGCATCGCCCGAAGTGCGCCGCTACATCGCCGAACGCGCGGAGCTGCTGGGAGCGATCCGCCTGCCGAACAATGCGTTCAAGGCCAATGCGGGCACGGAAGTGACCTCGGACATTCTCTTTCTCCAAAAGCGGGACAGGCCCATCGTGCAGGATGAGCCGTGGGTGCATCTGGGCCAGACGGAGGACGGCATCCCAATCAACGCCTACTTCGCCGAGCATCCCGAAATGGTGCTGGGCCGCATGGCGTGGGACAGGAGCATGTACGGCAATGAAAAGGAGACGACCTGCGAGCCCGTTGAGGGTGCGGAGCTGGCGCAGCAGCTTGCCGCGGCGGTCAGGAACATCCGCGGCGCATACCGGGAGGCGGAGCTGCCCGATCTGGCGGACGGCGAGGATGTCCGCGAAACCCTTCCCGCCGACCCGAATGTCAAAAACTATTCCTATGCCGTCGTGGACGGGCAGGTGTACTTCCGTCAGGACAGCATCATGATCAGCCCGGAGATGAATCAGGTTGCGCAGGAGCGCGTCAAGGGGCTGGTCGCCCTGCGGGACTGCGTGCATCGCCTGATGGACGCGCAGATGGACGACGCCGGGGACGAGGAAATCCGCGCCCTGCAGGCGGAGCTGAACACGCTGTATAATGCCTTCACGGAGAAGTACGGCCTCATCAATGCGCGGCCAAACCGGCTGGCCTTTGCGGACGATTCCTCCTATTATCTGCTTTGTTCGTTGGAAAACGTGAACGACAGGGGAGAGCTGGAGAGCAAGGCCGACATGTTCACCAAGCGCACCATCCGGCAGCGGCGCAGCATCGACCATGCGGATACGGCGGTGGAGGCGCTGGCGCTGTCCATCGGGGAGCGGGCCGGCGTCGATCTGCCGTACATGGCGCAGCTCACGGGAAAGCCGGAGCAGGAACTTGTGGACGACCTGCGCGGCGTGATCTTCCGTGTGCCGATGATCTCTGCTGATGACGGCGCGGAGGTGTACGTCACTGCGGACGAATACCTCTCCGGCAATGTCCGGGACAAGCTGAGGATTGCGAGGCTTGCGGCGCAGCAGGACAGCGCCTTTGCCATCAACGTGGAGGCGCTCGAAAAGGCGCAGCCCAAAGACCTTGAAGCGTCTGAAATCGACGTGCGCCTCGGCGCAACGTGGATCAGCGCGGACATCATCAAGCAGTTTTCGCGGGAGCTGTTCGGCCTGCCGTTCTATCTGGACAGGGCCGTGAAGATTCACTATTCGCCGCACACGGCGGAGTGGCGCATCGAGGGCAAATCAGCTGCCGACGTGGGCAGCGTCTCCGTCAACATGACCTACGGCACGGACCGGGCCAACGGCTTCAGGATTCTGGAGGATACGCTGAACCTGCGCGACGTGCGCATTTACGACACGGTGGAGGACGCGGACGGCGGCACGAAGCGCATGCTCAACCAGCGCGAGACGACGCTCGCCCAGCAGAAGCAGCAGGCCATCAAGGACGCCTTTCAGGACTGGATCTGGAAGGACCCGCAGCGCCGTCACGATCTGGTGCAGAAGTACAACGAGCTGTTCAATTCCACCCGTCCCCGCGAATACGACGGCAGCCACATCGTCTTTTCCGGCATGAACCCGGAAATCAGTCTGCGCGAGCACCAGAAAAACGCCATCGCGCATGTGCTCTACGGCGGGAATACGCTGCTTGCACACGAGGTGGGGGCAGGGAAGACCTACGAAATGGCAGCGGCTGCGATGGAGAGCAAGCGGCTGGGGCTGTGCCACAAATCCATGTTCGTCGTACCCAATCATCTGACGGAGCAGTGGGCGTCCGAGTTCCTGCGGCTGTATCCCGGCGCAAACATCCTCGTGACGACCAAAAAGGACTTTGAAAAGGCGAACCGCAAGAAGTTCTGCGCGCGCATCGCCACGGGCGATTACGACGCGATCATCATCGGGCACAGCCAGTTTGAGCGCATCCCGATTTCCACCGAGCGCCAGCAGCGCATCATCCAGCAGCAGATTGACGAGATCGCCGAGGGCATCGAGGAGGCCAAGAGCCAGAACGGCGAGCGGTTCACGATCAAGCAGCTGGAGAAGACGCGCAAATCGCTGGAAGCCCGGCTGGAAAAGCTACTCGCCGAGGATAAAAAGGATGATGTCGTCACTTTCGAGGAACTGGGGGTAGACAGGCTCTTTGTGGATGAGGCGCATGCGTACAAAAACTTATTTTCATATACCAAAATGCGCAACGTCGCGGGTCTGTCCACGAGTGAGGCGCAGAAGTCGAGCGACATGTTCGCCAAGTGCAGGTACATGGACGAGCTGACGGGCGGCAAGGGTGTGGTTTTTGCGACGGGCACGCCCGTGAGCAACTCCATGACGGAGCTGTACACCATGCAGCGCTATCTGCAATACGAAACGCTCCGGGAGAAGGGGCTGACGCACTTTGACGAGTGGGCGTCCACCTTCGGCGAGACGACGACGGCCATCGAGCTGGCCCCGGAGGGCACGGGCTACCGGGCGAGAACCCGGTTCGCCAAGTTCTTCAATCTGCCGGAGCTGATGAATCTGTTCAAGGAGGTCGCGGACGTGAAGACCAGCGACCAGCTGAACCTCCCCGTCCCGGAGGCGAGGTTTGAAACCATCGTGGCGCAGCCGTCCGAGATTCAGCAGGAGATGGTGGAATCGCTGTCCGAGCGTGCCGCTGCCGTTCACTCCGGCGCGGTTGACCCGTCCGTGGACAACATGCTCACCATCACGTCGGACGGCAGAAAGATCGGCCTGGATCAGCGCCTGATGAATCCCTTGCTGCCGGATGACCCGGGCAGCAAGCTGAACGCCTGCGTGGGCAACGTGCTGCGAATCTGGGAGGAGGGCAGGGAGCAGAAGCTGACGCAGCTCATCTTTTGCGACATGAGCACGCCGAAGGGCGACGGGACGTTCAACGTCTATGATGACATCCGCGCGAAGCTGATCGACGCGGGCGTGCCGGAGAGCGAGATTGCGTTCATCCATCATGCGGATACCGAGGCCAAAAAGAAGGAGCTGTTTGCCAAGGTCCGCTCCGGGCAGGTGCGCGTGCTGCTGGGCAGCACGGCGAAGATGGGAGCCGGGACCAATGTGCAGCGGCTGCTCGTCGCCGTGCATCATCTGGACGTGGGCTGGCGGCCTGCGGACATGACGCAGCGCAACGGGCGCATCATCCGGCAGGGGAACCTGAACAGTCAGGTGCAGGTCTACAACTATGTGACCAACGGCACGTTCGACGCCTATCTGTTTCAGACGCTTGAAAACAAGCAGAAGTTCATCTCGCAGATCATGACGAGCAAAAGCCCCGTCCGTGCCTGCGACGACGTGGACGAGGCGGCGCTGTCGTATGCGGAGACCAAGGCGCTGTGCGCGGGCGACGAGAGAATCAAAGAAAAGATGGACCTGGATGTGGACGTGGCCCGGCTGAAGCTGATGAAGTCCAACTACCAGAGCAATCAGTACCGGCTGGAAGACCGCATGATGCGCACCTTCCCGGAGGAAATCCGCACGCAGGAAAGCTACATCGCCGGATTTGAGGAGGATCTGCGCACCTTGGAGGCGCATCCACTGCCCGCGGACAAGGATCAGTTTGTCGGCATGGAGCTGCTCGGCAAGCGCATCACCGACAAGGAGAAGGCCGGAAAGCTGCTGCTGGAGGCGGTGAAGGCCGCGCCTCACGGCACGGAGGAGGTGAAGATTGGCGACTACCGCGGACTTTCGCTGTCGCTGCACTACGACGTGTTCAAAAGCAGCGTTCTGCTGACGATGCGCGGCAGCATGACGCATATCGCCGAGCTGGGGCAGGATGCGCGCGGCAACCTGATCCGCATCGAAAACGCGCTGGGCGGCATTCCGGCGCGCATGGAAAAGGCAAAGGCGCAGCTCGACAATCTGCATCAGCAGATGGCAGCGGCCAGGGAGGAGCTGGGCAAGCCCTTCCCGCAGGAGGCGGAGCTGCAGCAAAAGAGCGCCCGGCTGGCGGAGGTGGACGCGGCGCTCAATATGGACAATACAGGAAAGAACAGGCGGACGGAGAAAGCCGAGCGCCCGTCCGTGCTGGCGGCGCTGCGAAACCATCCGCCGGCGGCAGACAGAGCGACACGACAGGAAAGGGAGGCTGAGGTGCGATGACGGAGATTTACAGGCAGACGGCAGAATATGCGCGTGAGCACGGCGAGCTGGACGCTTACCGCGCGTCCATGCAGGAGAACAGGGCGTGCAAGGAGGCCATCGAGGAAGCCATATCCAAGAACTTTGACGGCTGGCATCTGGCCAAGGGCATCGCGCAGCCGATCATGGAGCGGTTCGGCACGGAGCGCGTGATGCTTGTGCTGGCCAATACCGTACAGGTCAAGGACTGGGACGGGCGGTTTTCCCGCAGCAACCGGGAATGGGCAAGCCGGTTCGACATCCCCGGCGACCCGCAGAAGGGCGGCGATCACCGCTTTGTGTTCGTCGTGAGTTCCCATCCGGCCATCCTGGACGGATTCATCGACATGGCGCGCCGGGCGGAGCGGGAAGCGCAGCGTCCGTCCGTGATGGATGCGCTCAAAGCGCCGAAGCCGGAACACGCCAAGTCCGCGCCCGCGCGCAAGCATGAGGCGGTGAGGTGATGGCGCGCAATCTTGACCGCTCTGTTCCGCTGCAGTTCTATGTGACCGAGGAGGAGCGCAGGCTCATTGAGCAGAAGATGGCGCTGCTGGGCACGCGGAACATGAGCGCATACCTGCGCAAGATGGCGCTGGATGGGTATGTCGTGCGCATGGACTTGCCTGAACTGAAGGAGCTGATTTCGCTGATGCGCTATACCAGCAACAACTTGGGTCAGATGGCCAGACGGCTGAACGAGGGCGGGCAGATCTACGAGGTCGATGTTCGGGAGGTCTGCCAGAATCAGGAGCGGCTGTGGGAGGGGCTGCATGAGATACTGGACAGGATGAGCAGGATTGCTTGAGTAGCAGGAAAGATGAAAGAAAAAGCGCATCGCTTCGGATGTGAAGCGGTGCGCGGGCTTTTAATGACAGTTTACATAGAACGCAGGCGGGGTGATTCACCGGAGTACCACACATTCTGACATGATGGCTTGATAGAAGGGAGAATCCTGCTTGACCTCGCGGATTTCATACACATCGACGGCCTTGCCGCTGCACTCGTGCAGATCCTCGGCGATGGCGAAGATGTCAAGGGGTTTAAAAGAGTCCTTTCCAACGATGACGAGGTCGATGTCGGATTGGGGAGTGGCTTCGTTTCTGGCGTAGGAGCCAAACAGCAGCGCATACACGGCATTGTAGCGGCGGAGAATTGGGGTGACCATGGCATGAATCTCGTCAAGTGAGTATACCTGATGGTTCATGTACCCCTCTCCTTTCCTGACGCTCATCACTTCATATTATAGGTGCTTTGGATGAATCGATCAAGACCGTGTATCGTCCTGAGGACGAGTGAAAACAGGGGGGATGCGTATCGCGGCGACAGCGATTCTAACCATTCATGGACAGAAGGGAAAGTCTGCACGCCAGGCACTCAAGAAGCGTATTGACTACATGACCAATCCAGCCAAGACGAACGGAGGCGCGTATGTATCCTCCTTCGCCTGTGCGCCGGAGACAGCGGATGTTGAGTTTGCTCTGTCCATGCGCGAATACAGGACGCTCACGGGACGCGAGTATCCGAATGAAGTGCTTGCTTATCACATGCGGCAGTCCTTTGCGCCGGGAGAGATTACGCCGGAGGAAGCCAACAGGATGGGCTGCGAGTTTGCAGACCGCTTCCTGAAGGGCAACCATGCGTATATCGTCTCCACCCACGTGGACAGGCATCACATCCAGTATGGTATATGTAAAGGAGGAAGTTAACCGTCCTCCTCATACTGCTCTCCCACCTCCCCTGCGCGCACCCAAAAGCAGTCATGACGGAGGAAGGACTTCCGCGATCATGACTGCTTTTCTGTGAGAAAGGAGAGAAAGCTATGGAACTTACCTATCACCGCTGCGGAGACTACCTGCTTCCCGATCTTGAGCTGGCTCCGGAGGATCGGCAGCCCATCGGCAAATATGGACGGATGCGGCTTGCGTATCTTCAGGCGCATCGCCCAGGCCTGTATACCCGGCTGATGCTATCCGGCAAGCTGATTCCCCATCTTGTGGAGACTGACGCTGCCTGCAAGGAGCGTCTTGACCTGCTGATTCCGCAGATGATGCAGCAGGAGGGTGTGACAGAGCAGCTCAAGGCCGGCAACCAGATGGAATGGGTCGCCCGGATGAACAGCATTCACGCCTGCGTGGAGGAAATCCTGCGGGACGAGCTGATCTATTGCTGACGGCGCAGGCCGGGAGAAGGGCGGTCATGCAGCCCCTTTCTCCCGGCTCTCTCCCAGCAGGTTTTTGCGGATGTGGGACAGCGCCTGCTCCTCAATGTGCCGGGCACGGCTGGTGCTCAGGCCGTAATGCCTCGCGGTGGCTGCCAGCGTGCAGGGCTCGTCATCAAATCCAAACCGATGGCGAACCCATGCG
>JBJEYK010000012.1:0-11704 GCA_051886775.1 Candidatus Ventricola sp.
GCGAGACCGTCAAGGCCATGCGCAAGGACGTGCTGGCCAAGTGCTACGGCGGCGATATCAGCCGCAAGCGCAAGCTGCTGGAGAAGCAGAAGGAGGGCAAGAAGCGCATGCGCCAGCTGGGCAGCGTGCAGGTGCCCAGCGAGGCGTTCATGGCCGTGCTGAAGATGGACGAATAAACCGAAAAGAGGCTCCGAATGGAAGCAATCTCCATGTACATCCATGTTCCGCTCTGCATCAAAAAATGCGCCTACTGCGACTTTGCGTCCTTTGCCGGGCGCATGGCGCAGCGGGAGCGCTATGTCCGGGCCGTCTGCCGCGAGCTGCGCGCGCAGGCGGCCTTCTTTGGGCGGCGGCGTGTGGGCACGGTGTTCCTGGGCGGCGGCACGCCTACGCTGCTCACCGGCGAACAGGTGCAAGCGCTGCTGGACGCGGTGCGCGAGGGCTTCGATCTTGCGCCGGACGCGGAGATCAGCATGGAGGGCAACCCCGGCACGCTGACGATGGAGCAGCTGCGCGCCTATCGCGCGGCGGGCGTCAGCCGCCTGTCGCTGGGCGTGCAGAGCCTTCAGGACGATCTGCTGGCCGCACTGGGGCGGATTCACACGGCGGCGGAGGCGGCGCAGGCTGTGCGCATGGCGCGAGAGGCGGGCTTTGACAACCTCAACCTCGATCTGATGCTCGGCCTCCCGGGGCAGACCCCGGCGCAGTGGCGGGACACGCTGTCCCGGGCGATCGATCTGGCTCCGGAGCACCTGAGCTGCTATGCTCTGATCCTGGAGGAGGGCACGCCGCTGGCGGCGAGCGTGCAGGCGGGCGCCTGCGAGCCGCTGCCGGATGAGGATGCGCTGGAGGAGATGGACGCCGTCACCGAAGCGCTCACGCGCGCGGGCGGCTATGCGCGCTACGAGGTCTCCAACTATGCCAGGCCGGGGCGCGAATGCCGGCACAACCTCGTGTACTGGGAATGTCTGCCGTATCTGGGCGTGGGCCTTGGCGCGCACAGCGACATGGACGGCGAAAGGTTTTATAATCCGGCGGATTGGGAAGCCTATCTGCGCCTGGCGGAGTCGGGCGGCGCGGCACGCAGCCGGGAGGGCACGGGCGCGCGCGGGGAGCAGCAGTTTGAGCGGATGATGATGGGGCTGCGCATGACGCGGGGCGTGGACTGCGCGCGGTTTGCGCGGGATTTCGGCGCGCAGCCGGAGGACGTGTGGCCGGAGACGATCCGCCGCATGACGCGCGGCGGCCTGATGACCCGCCGGGAGGACAGGCTGCGCCTCACGCCGCGCGGCATGCAGGTGATGAACGGCGTGCTCGTGCAGCTGATGGAGGAGAGGGCATGAGCCTGCGGGAAAACCGCATTCCGGCGCATGAAACCTGCAATGGACGGCTGAAGTGTCCATACGCCGGACTGAGTGTTCCCCGGCGGGACAGGATAAGTCAAAAAAGATGTGAAAAGACAGTTGACAAAACCCTGAAGCCGTGGTATCTTTGTCATGCTGATTAGCACTCAAGTACGTCGAGTGCTAACAACGCCGAAAGGAGGGACGCAGGAATGGATCTCATTGATCGCAAGTACAGGATACTGCAGGCGATCATCGACGATTACATCCTGACCGCGCTGCCTGTCGGCTCCCGAACGATCTCCCGCAAGTACGAGCAAAAGCTCTCCTCGGCCACCATCCGCAACGAGATGAGCGACCTGGAGGAGCTGGGCTATCTGGATTCCCCGCACACCTCGGCCGGGCGCGTCCCGTCGAACAAGGCGTATCGCCTGTATGTCGACCAGATGCTGCGGCCCATTCCCCTGAGCGTAGAGGAGTCTGCGTTCATCAGCCGCTGCTTCGAGCGCAGGAAGCATCAGGTGGAGGATCTGTCCATGCGGATTGCGAAGGCGCTCTCCAGCATGACGCACTACACCACCGCCGTGATGACCCGCACGCCGCGCAGCGAGCAGGTGCTCAGCCACCTGCAGCTGGTGCCCGTTGCCGACCGCCGCGTGCTGCTGATCCTGGTGACGCAAAGCGGCACCGTCCGCCAGAGCGTGCTGGAGCTGGGCGCCGGCATCGCGCCGGACGAGCTGTACACCGTCTCGCGCATCCTGAGCCAGCAGCTGGGCGGGCTGCGCCTGAGCGAGCTGCCCGGCGCGCTGATGCGCCTGGCCGGCGGGCAGGAAAATGGCATGGACGCCATCGTCCGCGCCATGGTCGACCAGCAGCCGGAGGATGCGCAGAGCGACGCCGTGACGCTGGCCATCGGCGGGCGCTCGAACCTGCTGAGCTTCCCGGAATACTCCGACGTGGACAAGGCGAAGGCGCTGCTCTCCGTGCTGGAGACGCGCGAGAAGGTCGTCTCCCTGCTCTCCCACAACGGAGAGATGGAGATCTCCGTGCGTATCGGCCCGGAGACCGGCCTGGAGGAGACGAAGGACTGCTCCATCGTCACCGCCAGCTACCGCCTGAGCGACGGCAGGGTGAACACCATCGGGCTGATCGGCCCCACGCGCATGCAGTACGGCAAGGTGCTCTCGGTGCTGGGCGAGGTTGGCAGGTCGCTGACGACGATCATCGAGGAGCGGCAGGACGGGCGTGAATAGAAATGAAGCAAAAAAAGAAGAGCCGCACCGGCGCGCTGGGCGACAGGGTTCGCCAGGCAGCAGACGGGTTCAAGAAAAAGGCGGAAAGGGCAAGAAACATGAGCGAAGAAAATCTGAACAATCAGCAGCAGGCCGCAGAGGAAGCGCCGCAGGAGGCGCCTGAAAACGAGGCCGCGCAGCAGGAAACGCCGGACGCCAGTGCGCTGGCAGCCGAGCTGGAGAAGGCGAAGGCGCAGTGCGACGAGTACCTCGATCTGGCGCAGCGCAAGCAGGCGGAATTCGCCAACTACCGCCGCCGCACCGAGGGCATCCGCCAGGAGGCCTACGACGACGGCCGAAGGGACGCCATCGAGAAGCTGCTCCCGATTGTGGACAACATCGAGCGCGCGCTGGCGGCTGCCGGCGACGAGGAATCCGGCCTGAAGAGCGGCGTGGAAATGGTGCTGCGCCAGACGCTGGAGGCGTTTGCCAAGATGGGCGTGGAGACGATCGACCCCATCGGTCAGCCGTTTGACGCCGAGCTGCACAACGCCGTGATGCAGGGCACCGCGGAGGAGGGCGAGCCGGGCACGGTGTGCCTGGTGCTGCAAAAGGGCTATAAGCTCGGCAGCCGCGTGATCCGTCACGCCATGGTCAAGGTGGTCGCGGGCTGAGCGCCCGTTCCCATATATCCAAACGAACAACTTTCAATCAATCACAGGAATTGACAGGAGGACACATATATGAGCAAGATTATCGGTATCGACCTGGGCACTACGAACAGCTGCGTCGCCGTCATGGAGGGCGGCGAGCCGGTGGTCATCCCCAATGCCGAGGGCGCGCGCACCACGCCGTCCGTCGTGGCCTTCACCAAGAGCGGCGAGCGTCTGGTGGGCCAGGTGGCCAAGCGCCAGGCCGTCACCAACCCCGACCGCACGGTCATTTCCATCAAGCGCGACATGGGCACCGACAAGCGCGTGCACATCGACGGCAAGGATTACACCCCGCAGGACATTTCCGCGATGATCCTGATGAAGCTCAAGCAGGACGCCGAGGCCTATCTGGGCGAGACCGTCACCCAGGCGGTCATCACCGTGCCGGCCTACTTCTCCGACAGCCAGCGCCAGGCCACCAAGGATGCAGGCCGCATCGCCGGCCTGGAGGTGCTGCGCATCATCAACGAGCCGACCGCCGCGTCCCTGGCCTACGGCCTGGACAAGGAGGACAGCCACAAGATCCTGGTCTACGATCTGGGCGGCGGCACGTTCGACGTGTCCCTGCTGGAGATCGGCGACGGCGTGTTTGAGGTGCTGGCCACCAACGGCGACACCCGCCTGGGCGGCGACGACTTCGACCAGCGCATCATCGACTACCTCGCTGCCGAGTTCAAGAAGGAAAACGGCATCGACCTCAAGAGCGACCGCATGGCGCTGCAGCGCCTGAAGGAGGCCGCCGAGAAGGCCAAGATCGAGCTGTCCGGCGTGATGAGCACGAACATCAACCTGCCCTTCATCACCGCGGACGCCACCGGCCCCAAGCACCTGGACATCACCATGACCCGCGCGAAGTTCGACGAGCTGACCCGCGACCTGGTCGACCGCACCATCGTGCCGATGCAGAACGCCCTGCGCGATGCCGGCGTCACTGCCGCTGAGGTCGACCGCGTGATCCTGGTGGGCGGCTCCACCCGTATCCCGGCTGTGCAGGAGGCCGTGCGCAAGATCACCGGCAAGGAGCCCTACCGCAACATCAACCCGGACGAGTGCGTCGCTGTCGGCGCGGCCATTCAGGGCGGCGTGCTTGGCGGCGAGGTCAAGGACGTGCTGCTGCTGGACGTCACCCCGCTGTCCCTGGGCATTGAGACCATGGGCGGCGTGTTCACCCGCCTGATCGACCGCAACACCACCATCCCGACCACCAAGAGCCAGATCTTCTCCACCGCCGCGGACGGCCAGACCTCCGTTGAGGTGCACGTCCTGCAGGGCGAGCGCGAGATGGCCGCGGGCAACAAGACCCTGGGCCGCTTCCAGCTGACCGGCATCGCGCCGGCCCCGCGCGGCGTGCCGCAGATCGAGGTCAAGTTCAGCATCGACCGCAACGGCATCGTCAACGTCTCCGCGAAGGATCTGGGCACCGGCAACGAGCAGAAGGTGACCATCACCTCCAGCACCAACCTCTCCGAGGACGAGATCAAGCAGCGCGTCAAGGAGGCCGAGCAGTACGCCGCCGAGGACAAGAAGCGCAAGGAAGAGGTCGAGACCCTCAACCACGCCGACAGCATGATCTTCGAGATCGAGAAGCAGCTGCGCGAGCTGGGCGACAAGCTCTCCGCCGAGGACAAGGCGACCGTGGAAAACGAGCTGGCCGAGTTCAAGAAGGTGCGCGAGTCGGGCAACGCCGAGCAGATCAAGCCGGCGATGGAGGCCTTCACCCAGAAGGTGTACGCGGTCTTCGGCAAGATCTATCAGCAGCAGCAGGCGCAGGATCCGAACGCGGCAGCCGGCGGCTATCAGCAGGCGCAGGACGCGGGCAGCGACGGCGCGGCCGACGCGGACTACGACGTGCACTGATCATCCATCATTATGAAGCGCATGGCCGCCGCCACACCCGTGGCGGCGGCATCGCGCGGTTACTGGATACGCGAATCAATATAGGTGGTGACTGCTGTGGCAGATAAGAGAGACTATTATGAGGTGCTGGGCGTAGCCAAGGGCGCCTCGGACGATGAAATCAAGAAAGCATACCGCAAGGCGGCCAAGGCCAGCCACCCGGATCTGCACCCCGACGACAAGGAGGCCGAGGCGCGCTTCAAGGAGATCAACGAGGCCTACGAGGTGCTCTCCGACCCGCAGAAGCGCGCGCGCTACGATCAGTTCGGCCACGAGGATCCGCGCATGGGCGGCGGCGGCGCGGGCTACGGCGGCTTCGGTGGCTTTGAGGATATCTTCGATATGTTCACCGGCGGCGGCTTCGGCGGCCGCTCCGGCGCAAGCCGCCAGAATGCTCCGCAGCGCGGCAGCGATCTGCAGTACAACCTGACGCTGACGTTTGAGGAGGCGGCGTTCGGCTGCAAGAAGGAATTCCGCTTCCAGCGCAACGCCCCCTGCGATGCCTGCGGCGGCTCCGGCGCGAAGCCGGGCACCCAGCCTCAGACCTGCCCAACCTGCCACGGCACCGGCCAGCAGCGGGTGACGATGAACTCGCCCTTTGGCCAGGTGCAGACCATGCGCACCTGCCAGACCTGCGGCGGCAAGGGCAAGACGATCAAGGAACGCTGCACGAAGTGCTCGGGCAGCGGCTTTGTCCGCGTGACGCGCACGGTCAACATGAACGTGCCCGCCGGCGTGGACGACGGCCAGAACTTCAAGACCATCCCGGGCGAGGGCGAGCCTGGCCGCAACGGCGGGCCGTCCGGCGATCTGTACATTACCTGCAGCGTGCGGCCCCACAAGATCTTCAAGCGCGACCGCTACGACCTGTACTGCGATGTGCCGATCTCCTTTACCCAGGCGGCGCTCGGCGGCGAAATCGACGTGCCGACGCTCGAGGGCACGATGAAGTACAACGTGCCGGCGGGCACGCAGGAGGGAACCTCGTTCCGCATCCGCTCTCAGGGCATCCAGCAGCTGCGCGGCACGGGCAAGGGCGACCTGTTCTTCACGGTGCATGTGGAGGTACCCAAGCATCTGGGCGAGAAGCAGAAGGAGCTGCTGCGCCAGTTCGAGGATTCGCTCAGCGGCAAGGAGTACGAGCGCCGCAAGAGCTTCGGCGATCAGGTGAAGAGCTACATCCGCGAGAACGCGGAGCGCTTCAAGGAGAAGTTCGACAAGAAATAACATCACTTCGGCCCGGGCCGCGAACGCTCGGGTCTTCCTTTGATTCTGTGAGAAAACGACGGGAAGGATGGTGCGGCGATGGATTGGATGGAAGCCGTGGTGCACACCACGACCATGGGCGCAGACCTGGTGAGCGAGGTGCTGATGAACGCCGGCGCGGTCGGCACGGCGATCGAGGACCGCTACGACGTGACCAGCAGCAAGAAGTCCGACGGCATGTGGGACATGATCGACGAGGACGTGCTGGCCAAAATGAGCGAGGACGTGCTGGTCAAGGCGTATTTCAAGAACGACGCCAGCGCCGGGGAAACGCTGCTGCTGGTGGGCGAAAAGCTGCGCGAGCTGGCGCGCGCCGAGCTGGGCTTTGACGCGGGCAGCCTCGCGCTGGAGAGCCAGAATGTGCACGAGCAGGACTGGGCGGAGAACTGGAAGAAGTACTACAAGCCCTTCCGCGCGGGCGAGCGCCTGGTGATCAAGCCGAGCTGGGAGCCGTACACGGCGCAGGCGGGCGACCTGGTGCTGGAGCTGGATCCGGGCATGGCCTTTGGCACCGGCACGCACGAGACGACGTACATGTGCATGGAGCAACTGGAGCGCTATGTGACGCCCGGCTGCAAGGCGATCGACGTGGGCTGCGGCAGCGGTATTCTGGCGCTGGCTGCTGCGAAGCTGGGCGCGAGCGACGTGCTGGCGATCGATCTGGACGAGCTGGCGGTCAAGGTGGCGGCGGAGAACACGCGGCATAACCATCTGGAGGACGTCGTGCGCGTGGTGCACGGCGATCTGCTGGAAAAGAGCGACGAGATGGCCGACGTGATCGTGGCCAACATCATCGCGGACGTGATCTGCTTTTTGTGCGGCCCGGCGAAGAGGCACCTGCTGCCCGGCGGCACGTTCATCTGCTCGGGCATCATCCGTGAGCGCGAGGACGACGTGCAGCGCGCGCTGGCGGCGGCGGGCTACGCTGTGTGCAGCCGGCTGGCGAAGGGCGAGTGGGTCTGCCTGGCGGCCAGGGCCGTGTGAGGAGCTGCTATGCATCGATTTTTTGCGGATGAAGGCGGGATCGCGCAGGGCACGGCGCGCCTGTCGGCGGAGGACTCCGCGCACGCGCTGCGCGTGCTGCGGCTGGAGCCGGGCGACGAGATCGAGCTGGTGTGCGCGCCGGAGCGCTATCTGGCGCAGATCACCGATGTGACGGACGGCGTGGTGAGCGTCCGGGTGTGCAAGGCGCTGTCGCGCACGGAAGCGCGCACGCGGGTGACGCTCTTTCAGGGCCTGCCCAAGGCGGAAAAGATGGAGTGGATCGTCCAAAAAGCGACCGAGCTGGGCTCGGCGGCGATTCAGCCCGTGGCGATGGAGCGCTGCGTCGTGCGCCTGGAGGGCAAGGACGCTGCAAAAAAGGCTGAGCGCTGGCAGAAAATCGCGCGAGAGGCGGTCAAGCAGTGCGCCCGTGCGGAGGCGCCCGAGGTGCGCACGCCCTGCCGCCTGAAGGCGCTTGAGCCGGCATTCGCCGCGCTGGACGTGCTGATCGTCCCCTGGGAGGACGCGCAGGGCGGCTCCGTCAGCGAGGTGTTGGCCCCCTTTGAGGGGCGGGAAAGCCTGCGCGTGGGTATCCTGATCGGCCCGGAGGGCGGCATCGCCCCCTGCGAGGCGCAGTGGCTGGCCGGGCAGGCGGGCGCGCGGCTCGTCACCCTCGGCCCGCGCATCCTGCGCACGGAGACCGCCGCGCTGGCTGCGCTGACGATGGTCATGACGCTGCGCGGCGAGATGGAATGAGAAAAGGAAATGCGGCGCGGGGCTTGCAAGCGCCCGCGCCATCTTTTATAATACTCGTAGAGAACGAACGAAAAGGCGGTCGATCACCATGCGGTTTCGCAAGAGCATCAGCATCTGCAAGGGCGTGAAGCTCAATCTCTCCAAGTCCGGCGCGAGCGTCACCGTCGGCCCGGGCAAGGGCGTCTCCTTCAACCTGGGCACCAAGGGCGCGTATTTCAACTGGAGCATTCCCGGCACGGGCGTGTACGACCGCGTGCGCGTGGATACGCTGGTCAAGGACAAGCTCGGCGGCCTCTTCGGCGGTGCGAAGGCCGAGGAGGACAAGCCCGCCGCAAACGGCAGGAGCGCGAAGACGGGCACGAAGTCCGGCGCCAAATCCGGCGCGAAGGCGGCTCCCGCGAAGAAGGCCTCCGGCCCGAGCGAGGTGGAGCTGGCACGGCTCCAGCAGGAAATGGCGCTTGTGTGCATCCAGCAGCTGGCCCCGGACGTGAAGGCGAAGGCGACCGGCACGCTGGACGCCGACAAGGCCGACGCCGCCATCGAGGACTGGCTCAGCGAGGCCGAGGCGCCGATCGAGTTTTCCATCCAGACCGACATGGTGCCGGAGAAGGCGACGGTGATGATCGATCTGGATCTGCCGGAGATCGAGGACATGCCGCAGGACAAGCTGACCGAGCTGGCGGACGGCACGCTCAAGATCAAGAAAAAGACCCAGAAGGAGAGCCGCGCGGACTATCAGACGTGCGTATTCGGCCTGGGCGCGTATGTGGCGGCGCATGTGCTGAACCTGGCGCCGGCGGCACGGCAGGCGGTCGTCTCCGCCTACACGCAGCGGCGCAACGAGAAGACCGGCGACGTGGAGGACGTGTTCATCTACTCCGTGGTCTACACGCGCGATGCGTTTTGCAAGGGCTATCAGCAGCAGGAGCCGGAGGCCTTCGCAGGCAAGCTCAGGAGCCGGTACTATGTGCTCTCCAGCGGCGTGATGAAGGGCATCGCGCCCTTTGAGGCGGAGGAAATCTGAATTGCAAGGAGCATACAGCGATTGAACAGGGACAACAGGACGGTGGCCTTCCATACGCTGGGCTGCAAGGTCAACCAGTATGACACGCAGGCCATGCGCGAGCGGTTCGAGGAGGCGGGCTACCGCACGGTCCGCTTTGAGGACAGGGCGGACGTGTATGTGGTCAACACCTGCACGGTGACGGGCACGGGCGACAAAAAGAGCCTGCAAATCATCCGCCGCTGCCACCGGCAGAACCCGGATGCGGCCATCGTCGTCACCGGCTGCCTGGCCCAGCGCGCGGCGGACACGCTGACGCTGCCGGGCGTGCGGCTGGTGCTGGGCACGCAGCGGCGCGGTGAGGTCGTGCAGCTGCTTGAGCAGGCGCTCGCGCAGGACTGCGCGCTCATCGCGGTGGAGACGCTGCGCCAGGCGCCCTTTGAGCACCTGACCGTGCACGCGCACGAGGGGCATACTCGCGCGACGATGAAGATTCAGGAGGGCTGCGACCGCTATTGCACCTACTGCATCATCCCGTCGGTGCGAGGGCCGATCCGCTCCCGTCCGCTGGCGGAGATCCGCGCCGAGGCGGAGAGCCTCGCGGACGCGGGCTTTTGCGAGGTGGTGCTCACGGGCATTCACCTGACCAGCTACGGGCGCGAGCAGCACGGCGCGATCACCCTGCTGGATGCCATCCGTGCGGCGCACGACGTGCCGGGGATCGAGCGCGTGCGGCTGGGCTCGCTGGAGCCGGTCGTGGTGACGCCTGCGTTTGTGGAGGGCATCTGCGCGCTGCCCAAGGTCTGCCACCAGTTCCATCTGGCGCTGCAGAGCGGCAGCGACACCGTGCTCGAGCGCATGCACCGGCGCTACACCAGCGGGGAATTCCTGGCTGCGTGCGCGCTGCTGCGCGAGGCGTTTGACGATTGCGCGCTGACCACCGACGTGATGACCGGCTTCCCGGGCGAAACCGAGGAGGAATTCGGCCAGACGATGGACACCTGCCGGAAGGCGGGCTTCGCGCGGATGCACGTCTTCCCGTATTCCGAACGGGAGGGCACGAAGGCGGCGCAGATGCCCGGCAGCGTGCCGCGCGCCGTGCGCGAGGAGCGCGCGCGCAGGCTGATTGCGCTGGGCAGGAAGCTGGAGCGCGCAGCGCTGGCCGGACGCGTCGGCCGGACGGACACGGCGCTCATCGAGGAGACGGACGCGCAGGGCCGCGGCGTGGGCTACACGGGCGGTTATCTGCGCGTGCATGTGCCGGGAGCACAGGCGGGCGAGCTTGTTCGCGTGCGCATCACCGGCGTGGAGCAGGACGAATTGAAAGGAGAGGTACTCCCATGAATGATTGTCTTTTCTGCAAAATCGCTGCGGGCGACATCCCCAGCACGAGGGTTTATGAGGACGATGAGGTGCTGGCCTTCCGCGATATCGCGCCCCAGGCGCCGACGCATGTGCTGGTCATCCCGAAAAAGCACATCAGCGGCTGGGCCGATGCCCGGAATGAGGACGACGCGACCCTGGCCAGGCTCTGGCGCGCGGCGGCGGCTGTGGCGAAGATGGAGGGCGTCGCGGACAGCGGCTTCCGCATCGTATCCAACTGCGGCCCCGACGCACAGCAGACCGTCCGCCACCTGCATCTGCATGTGCTGGGCGGCAGGGCGATGAGCGGCGAAATGGCCTGATCGCAATGCCGGGCTGCCGGCGCATCGGCAGGAGAATGGGGAGCGGCATTTCCCGCATGCCCTTCGGGCAGCTGGCGTATGGCTTGCACCGTATGCACTGAAAACGCGAAAAGTTTTGAGGAAAAACCAAAAATGCGTTGACGAACAGGGTTTGTTGCGCTATAATTAAGCGTACGGTACTCCATTGGCGGCTGGTTTGACGCAATGGATCGTCGAATGATTGAGCCGAGGGGAGGGATACTAGATGTCTGAGATCCGTATTCGCGAGAATGAATCCCTGGAAAGTGCTCTGAGGAGATTCAAGAGGCAGTGCGCGCGGGCTGGCGTGATCGCTGAGGTTCGCAAGAGAGAGCATTACGAGAAGCCGTCCGTTCGCCGCAAGAAGAAGGCTGAGGCTGCCCGTAAGCGCAAATATTGATTTGCCAAATCGCTCCATCGCAAGATGGAGCTTTTTTCATACATCCTGGCAGAATCCGGAGGGATACATGTGAAGTACGCATTTTTGCTCTACCCGCATCCCAATGTGCGCTACCGCGCATCGCTTGGCAAGCTGGCCGTGCAGGAGCTGACCATGACGCTGCGCGCGCTGGGGCATGAAGCCGGGGTGACGGCGGATGAACGGGGCGGCGCGGCGTTTCTGTCGTTCGAGGCGGAGGGGCTGACCGGGCGCGACCTGGCCATGCTCAGCCAGTTGGCCTGCGTGTATGTGATGTTCGCGGAGGACGCCGGCCGCCTGACCCCGATGGAAAGCCGCCACCCCAATTACATCGGCGAGGATTTGCCGGCGCTGCTCAAGTACAAGGGCAAGACCAACGAGATGTTCACCGAC
>JBJEYK010000013.1:0-2374 GCA_051886775.1 Candidatus Ventricola sp.
CCTGCGCACGCACGATGTGCGCCGCGTGGTGTACGGTCTGGATCTGTTCGCCTATTCCGTCTATCCCACCAACCGCAAGGCCGAGACGCCGGATTACCTCTACGACGACTGCCCGCTCAACGACGCGCCGTACCTGCTCAGCGCCAGCGTGCTGCTGGAGGAGATCCCCCGCGCGCTGCGCCGCCTGGGCACGCCCGATGACGACGCAGATCGCGACCGCATGTATTTCTGGGATCCTCCGTCCCTGCCCGGGGCGGACAATCTGCGCCGCCGCGTGGCGCTGGATCAGCCGATGCCGGAGCAGCAGCAGGACAATCGCCTGATCGAGCTGGCCGGGCTGTGCCTGGAGCAGAACCTGCTGCCCTTTATCCGCGGCCACCGGGAGACCACCTTCACCATCTTCTTCCCGCCCTATTCGCTGCTGTACTGGGCCGACGCCGCCGCGGACGGGCGCTTTGCCGCCATGCTGGCGCAGAAGCGCTTCATCATGAATGCGCTGCTGGCCGAGCCGAACGTGGAGCTGTACGACTTTCAGCCCTATCTGGCATGGACAGCCGACCTCGGCCTGTACTACGATCTCATCCACTATGTCTCGTCCGTCAACGACGCCATGGCGGGCGCTCTGGCCGACGGTCTGTGCCGCGTGACCACCGCCGGGCAGGCCGACGCGGCCCTCGACGCGCTGGAGCGCGCCGTCGCGGCCCTCTTCCCCGAGTGACACAAGCATCCCAGAAAGGAGACCGCCTATGACCGCCAAGCGATGGGCCATGCTCTCGCTCCTTCTGATCGGGCTGGCGCTGGGGCTGTGCGCCGGCGTGGTGGCGTTTGTCGATCCCTTTGCGATCTACCACGCGCCGGACAACTGCATCCCGCCCATCACCAACGGCTCGCAGAGCTACTTCAACGCCGGCATCGCCAAAACCTACGACTACGACAGCGTGATCATCGGCTCCTCGATGACGGAGAACTTCGTGCCCAGCCAGCTTGACGCGCTGCTGGGCGGGCGCTTCGTCAAGCTGTGCATCAACGGCGGCACCTCCTTCAACCACCGCCAGATGATGGAGATGGCCTTCGGCACGCATGAAATCAAAACCGTGCTCTACGGCCTGGATCTGGAGTCGCTCACCAATTTTTACAAGACGCCCAAGGCCGAGATGCCCGACTACCTCTACGACGACAGCCTGCTCAACGACGTGCGGTACTGGTTCAACGGCACCGTGCTGCTCAAGTACGTCCCCGCCTGCCTGCGCACCTGGGGGCAGACCGATCCCGACCTGCGCGACACGATGTACGCCTGGGGCGATCTCTATGCCTATGGCCGGGAGGCCGTGCTGGGCAAGACGCGGATCAACGGCGACGAGGTTGTACAGGATCCCGCAGAGGAGACGCCCGTGCTCTCCCAGCAGTCGATGCTCAACGTCGAGCACAACATCGTCCCCTTCATCGAGGCGCATCCGGAGACCGAATTCATCGTCTTCTTCCCGCCCTATTCGCTGCTGCGCTGGTATCAGTTTTACCGGCAGGGCACGATGCAGTACCATCTCAACCAGAAGGGCGCCGTCGTCGGCCGCCTGCTTTCCTACGACAACGTGCGCATCTACGACTTCCAGGCGCGGATGGACTGGATCACCGATCTGGACAACTACATCGACGCCGGGCACTACGGCCCGGAGATCAACGCCGAGATTGCCAGGCTGATTGCCCGGGACGAGGGCCGCGTGCTGTCGCTTGCGCAGGTGCTGGAAAGCAGCGCCGCGCTGCGCGGCGCGGTGGACGACCTGCGCGCGCGCGGCGAATGGCCGGATTCCTTCGACAACTGATCGCCTATCCAAAGGAGACACGACGCCATGCTGTTCAATTCCTACGTCTTCCTGCTGGCCTTCCTGCCGCTGACGCTGCTGGGCTACTTCCTGCTGGGCCGCCTGCCGGAGCGCATCCCGCTGAACAAGTTGTTCCTGGTCGCCGCCTCGTTCGTGTTCTACGGCTACAACAACCCCAGCTATGTGCCTATCATCGCCGTGAGCATCCTGGGCAACTACGTCCTCAGCCAGGCGATGCTGCGCTGCGAGCGCCGCGGGGTGCGCCTGCCGCTGATGCTGCTGGGGCTGGCGGGCAATCTGGGCGTGCTGTTCTTCTTCAAGTACCACGACTTCTTCGTCGCCAACCTCAACGGCGCGCTGGGGCTGAGCCTGCGGCTGTACCGCCTGGCGCTGCCGCTGGGCATCTCGTTTTTCACCTTCCAGCAGCTGTCCTATGTGATTGACAGCTACCGGCGCACGGTGCCGCGCTACAACATCCTCGATTACGCGCTGTTCGTCACCTTCTTCCCGCAGCTGGTCGCCGGCCCGATCGTGCTGCACAGCGAGATCGTGCC
>JBJEYK010000014.1:0-2373 GCA_051886775.1 Candidatus Ventricola sp.
CCACCCATGCAGAGCCGTTCCAGCGCTTCAGCTGATGCGGCGTCGATGATGTGTCCAGCCAGAGCATGTCTGTCACGGGCGAAGCAGGCGCGGTACTCCTGATGACCACGTCGGCTTCATCCCGGATGGTCATCTGCGCTCTTGCCAGCATATCAGGTCACCTCACAGATAAAGGTGGTCTTCACATCCACATCATCTCCGTCGATGGCGATACTCTTTCCGGTGGCAAACACACCGCCGCTGTCCATCGCATTACCATCCTTATCACGGCGGTACCACTTGTAGGTATGCGCCGAGCCGTCCGTATCCACTTCCTGTCCGTTCTGGAACAGGCGGCAAAGAAGCGTGCTGGAGCCGATCGAGTTCTTGAACACGTCGCCGCCGGAGCTTTCAATGCTGGCCTGATAGTTATCCGTCTTGTCCGTCAGGGAAATGGTGTCCGTGTAGGTCTTGCCCCCGTAGGTCATGACGCACTGGAAGGAGGCAACGCCGTCCACCGTGCTGCCCTCAACCGAGAGCGAGGAACCCGTCTGCCCGGAGATCGTCTGCCATGCGCCGGAGACATACTTCTTCCAGACATAGGTTGCGCCGGAGGTGATCGCCGCAGTGCCCTTGTACGCCGCCGTCTGAATGGTCAGCGTGCCGCTGCCGTTGACGAACACCGTACCGCTGGGCGCATAGAGCGAGAACACAACGGCATCCGCACCGGCGGCACCAGTAGCACCGGTGTTGACCTTGCTCCAAGCGATGCGCAGCGTCGTGCTCACCGGCGCGGTGATCGGCACAAGAAGCTCACCCTGCTGCTGGCCCGCACCGCCCAGCGTTGCATTGGCAGCAACGGCGATGCTGAGAGGGACTTCATTGCTGCTGGCCGAGCCCTTGGTGACCGTCATGCCCGTGGGCATCCCGGACACTGTGCCTACGGTCGGTGTCACCTTGGTCGTGCCCCTGTAGGCTACGACATTGCAAGTCTTGGTCACCGCCGCGACCTGACCGGAGACGTTTCCTGCAAAGGTCATATTCTCGTTCGTCAGGAATACCGAGTATGCCGCAGAACCCGTAGAGCCTGTCGCGCCGTCGCGCACCTTGTAGATGGAGATCACATCGAACACGGCGCTGTTGCTGGTCACGGCCCGAAGCGTTGCGCCATCCCCGACGAATACGGCATGGGTAGGCTTGACGATCAGTGTGGTCGACGTAATGGAGGCGTTGTCCGATGTAGTCGGGTAATCCTGCCATGCGCCGTCTGCATCCCGATACTGCCACTTGCTCATCGAGACATTCGAGATATTCGCCGTCAGCTCGATCTGAGACGGCGTCACAGCGCTGCTGGCATCGTACTTGAACAGCTGCTCACCGGCGATCCACACGCTTTCAGCATTCAGCGCAGTCTGAATCTGGCTGAACGTGATGTCCGCCACCACATTGATCGTCAGCCCGTTATCCGGATCGACATAGGTGACATAACACAGATAGGTCAGCAGACCGGAAGCCACGCCGTTCAGCTTATTCGCTGAAACCGTCAGCACACCACCGGACACCGATTCACCGGAAGCAAGCGCGGCTTCGCCGCCGGAGCCTTCCTTGCGCTTCCATGTGATGGTCAGCCCTGTGGCATTTAGCGCCAGCGCGGTCTGATTGGCGAAGATCACCGGAGTCAGGATGAGCTTGGGCGTGCCCGACCAGTCCGGAGTGATGCTGCCACCCGGATTGGGGTCTTTGATCTGCGTCTTGGGGAGATTGGACGTGATATAGCAAGAGAGGCTCTTGCCATCCGTCAGGTCAACAATGCTGATTTGTCCCGTTGCAATAATTGCCATATGCGTCCTCCTATTCGGTCAGTTCACAGCGAAAGGATGCCTGCCGCAGCACATCCGCCGTCGTTACCAAAATGCTTTTGAAGCCCTGATGGGCACTGTTCCACACGGCGTCTGCCGTAGCATCCTCGCTCTCGCGTGTCCACTTGAAGCGCTCTGCTGCGATGGAATCCGTTACCTCCGTATTGCCATGCCAGACATGGGCCGTCAGCGTGGTGTTTCTTTTGTTCTCGCTCAGAAACACAGTTTCGGCCAGAATCTCAAGCCGGTAGCCCAGCAGGGAATCCATGTCATCATAGATCTTCTGCTGGGCCTGCATATAGGTTTCCGAGCCGGTTACTGTGGAGACAATAGCGTCTGCGGTGATCTTCAGCTCTGCATTGCTGACTCTTTTCTCCAGCGCATCCAGCGCAGACTGCTCCGCCTTGCCCGCCACCATGAGCTTCAGGTAGGTGTTGCCTGTAATGTCCATGGCATTGAGCGCAGTCAGCGTCGCTTCCCGGGCAAAGAGGGTGTCCACGTCGAGGTTGGCGGCGATCAGGCTGCGGATGATGGC
>JBJEYK010000015.1:0-11587 GCA_051886775.1 Candidatus Ventricola sp.
TCCAGCGCGGCCAGCGGCTCGTCCAGCAGCAGCACGTCCGGCTGGTTGATCAGCGCGCGGGCAATCGCCACGCGCTGCTGCTGCCCGCCGGAGAGCGAGGCGATCTTGCGCTTTTCAAACCCGGCCAGGCCCACCAGCTCCAGCATCCTTGTGACCTCGGCGGCGGTCTTTTTCTTGTCCTCGCCGCGCAGGTCCGGGCCGAAGGCGACGTTCTGCGCGACGTTCAGGTGCGGGAAGAGCGCATAGCGCTGGAACACCGTGTTGATGGCGCGCTTGTACGGCGGCAGGGGGATGATGTTCTGCCCCTTGTAGAGGATTTCGCCGCCGGTGGGCGTCTCAAAGCCGCCGATGCAGCGCAGCAGCGTCGTCTTGCCGCAGCCGGACGGCCCCAGCAGCGTGACGAACTCGTTCTTGCCGATATCCAGGCTGACGCCGCCCAGCGCGGCAAAGCCGTCCTCGAAGACGACGCGCAGATTGCGGATGGAAAGGATGGCGTTGTCCATGTGCAATGTCCTCCTCAGATGTGCTCAGAAGTTCGGCGGCGTGCAGACCCAGATCACCGTGGCCGGGGTCTTGCCGGTATTGTGCAGGTAGTGCGTCACCGACGGCTTGTAGGAGAAGCTGTCGCCCTTGCGCACGCGGTAGCGCTTTTCGCCCAGCACGAGCGTGACCGCGCCGGCGAGCACATGGCCGAACTCCTCGCCCATGTGCGGCAGATCGGTTTCGGTCTTCGCGCCCGGCTCCAGCGTGACGAGGATCGGCTCGATGTCCTTCTTCTGCGCGTTGGGGATCAGCCAGTGGATGGTGACGCCGTCGTCACTCTCCTTGATGAACACGTCCTCCTTGCGGCAGACGGGGTTGTCGCCCTGCTCGTCGGAGAAGAACTCGTGGAACGAGCTGCCCAGCGTGGTGAGGATGTCCTCGAGCGTCGAGAGGGAGGGCGAGGTCTGGTTGCTCTCCAGCTGGGAGATGAAGCCCTTGGACAGCTCGCAGCGGTCGGCCAGCTCCTTCTGGGTGAGGTTGTTCTTCTGGCGCAGGCTGCGCAGCTTCTCGCCGATATTGATTTCCACCGTGAATCCCCCTTCCGGGTTTAGTATATCAAAACTTCAGGATTATTTCTGCGATGCAGATTAAAACATATTTCGCCCCCGTTGTCAAGGGCTTGCGCCAACATTTTTCCGTCGATTCCAAAATCGTTCGTTTTTCCCGAACGCCGTCCGTCAGAATTCTTCATTTTTCCTGATATTGCTTGATTTTCTTCGTCTCACGCATTTTGAACGCCAAATTTACAATTTCTAAACCCGCGCCCCTTTCCGGCGGAATTCGGTTTGCCGCAGGCAAACTTTGCTCTCAGGCGCACAAAGCCGGACGCTTGGATTGCAAGCGCCCGGCTGATGATTTCTGCTCAGTCCTGTGCTGAAACCTCCTCCTCGTAGACGAGGATATCCCCCGGTTGGCAGGACAGCGCGCGGCAGATGGCGTCCAGCGTCTCAAAGCGGATGGCGCGCGCCTTGCCGGTCTTGAGGATGGAGAGGTTGGCCATCGTGATCCCGACCCGCTGGGACAGCTCCGTCAGGCTCATCCTGCGGCGCGCCAGCATCACGTCCAGCTCCACGCGAATCATGTGCATCCCTCCTCAAATGGTCAGGTCGCTGTCCTGCTGCAGGGCTGCCGCGCGGCGCACCAGCACATTCAGCGCGTAGGCGATCAGCGCCAGGCCGAAAAACGCCAGCGCCAGCAACATCAGGTAGACCATCGGCAGCACCATCGTGCCGCAGATGATCGCCAGCAGCACCAGTGCAGCCAGCAGCACCGCACCGGACAGCGCCAGCATGGCGGCAATTCTGCCCAGCGCGCGGGCGTTTTCCTCTGTGAAGGCGCTGCCGCGCTCGAGCCTGCCGACCATGCGAATAAACACGAGCAGCGCCCGCCAGCAGCACACGCCCACAGCCAGCACCGCCAGAATGCCTGTCACCGACGCGCCGACCATATCCGACGCATGTTCATTCAGCCCCCACGACAGGCAGGAGCCGCCGATCATGAGCAGCCATGCCGCAAGCAGTGTGCCAATTACGCCCGCGGCAATGGCGGCCACGCGCAGCGCCGTGAACACCGCGCGCGGCGAAAGGGTTTCTTCCAGCTTTTTCATTCGTCTCACCTCGGGCACAGGATACCACCGATTGCATCGTTTGTCAATATTTTTTTATCGTTTATCGATAATTTCGTGGAATGTGAAAGGCGGACGCCCATCGCGCCCGCCCGTAGATATATGCCTTATTTGATATCCGCCACAAACGCCGCGCGCACCACCGGCGCCTCGACCTCTGCGCCGTCCGTGGTGTATTCGCCGTCCGCCGGGAGGGTCAGCCCCTCGCCCACCATGTAGAACGTGACGACGTTGCCCTCGGCAATGCCCTCCTCGCCGGTGAGCACCACCCAGACCGGATCCTTCCACACGCCGATGGCTGCGTTGTTCACGCACACCAGCGCGCAGGGGCTGCCGTCGTAGTCGGTGAAGCCCATCACCTTGCCGCGGAGGATGAACTTCTTGCCCGCGTACTTCTCCGGCGCCTTGATCAGGTCGGCATATGCCAGCGAGATCATCCGCTCGCGGAACTTGCCGATGCCCTCGCGCTGGGTGAGCTGGCGCGTGAGCGTGATTTCAGCGGTCGATTCCTTCAGGCCGTCGCCCTTGACGCGCAGGGAGTAGGTCTTCGTGCCCTCGTCCTCCATACGCACGCGCAGGCTGAACACGCCGTTGCGCCCGGCCTTGACATTCGTGCTCAGGCCGTCGCTGCGGATGTAGACGGTCGCGTTCGGCTCCGTCTCGCCGGTGATCACCACGGATTCGCCGGTGAAGGTCGTCTCCTCCGGCCCGGTGATGCGCAGCGGGGTCGCAGGCATGTCGTAGTGCACGCAGAGCATGGCCTCCGCGGTGTCGGTCATCACAGCCAGCACGAGGTCGCCCTCCTCCGGCAGCGTCACCGTCAGGGAGAACACGCCGTCCTTGCGGGCGGTCGTCTTGCCGATGGTGCGATCACCCACGGCCACGCGCACGCTCGCGGAGGGATCCGTTTTGCCGGAGAGCATGAGCTGCGCCTCGGTGGTGTAGGCCGGCACGCCGTCCACCTCCATCGTGCCCTCGCTGGAGATCACCTCGGCCACGCCGGCGGTTGGCAGCGGCGTCGGCTCGGGCGTGGGCGTAGGCGCGTGGGTGGGCGCGGGCGTCGGCGAGGAAGCGCTGGAGAGCAGCTTCATGCCGGCGAGCACCGCCTCCATGCGCGCGTCGTCCGCCGCGTCGGGCACGCGGCCCACGACCGTCTGCGTGATCATCAGCAGGCGGCCCAGGTGCAGCGTCGCATAGCGCAGCGTGTACACCGGCATGGACGCGTACATCGCCGAGGAGGTCAGCCGCACGCACAGCGGCGTGGTCTCGGTAAGCGCGCAGTCCTCATACAGGCCGCTGCCTGCGAACTGCGCGGCGAATGCGTCCAGCTC
Organism: Candidatus Ventricola sp.; assembly: GCA_051886775.1. Classification (GTDB taxonomy): domain Bacteria; phylum Bacillota; class Clostridia; order Christensenellales; family Aristaeellaceae; genus Ventricola. The sequence continues at coordinate 3,499 of JBJEYK010000015.1, forward strand.
CTGCGCGCTCAGCTCGTCCATGCTCTGCGTCCCCGCAAAGCTGCCCGCGTCGGCGACGCTGACAGCGATCTGCCCGCCCTCGTCGGGGATGACCTCCATCACGATGCCGGAGGCCACATAGCTGGCCAGGACGGCCTCCTTCGTCGTGCCCAGCGATTCGAGCAGCGCCGCATGCTCCTGCAGGTTTGTCTGGGTGAGCACGGTCTCGCCCTCGCGCTGGGTGTATCGAAAGCCCTCGTACGGGAAGACATACGTCGCCCCCTGCGCCAGCGCGCAGGGCGCGGCTGCCAGCATGACCATGCCGAGCAGCAGGGCCGCAGCCAGATGTTTCATCGTCATAGCCCCTTTCCTGGGTCGCGGGCGGCGTGCCGCCCAAATCTGCCTTTCATTATAGCATAACAGCAGCCCGTATGACAAGGCAAAGCGGAGAGGACGCCATCGACCCGGTCATGCAAAAAGGGGAGGATCGCTCCTCCCCTCATGCTTACGCTTCCTCGCCCAGCACGTCCACAGCGGGCTGCGCCGGCGCGGCGGGCGCCTCGGCGGCGGGCTCGACAGCGGCGGGCGCCTCGGTGGCCTGGGCGTCCTCCGCCAGGACGACCGGCGTCTCCCCGGCCTGCGCGGGCTTTGCGCCCCTGCGACCGCGGCGGCGGCTGCGGCTGCGGCGCGGCTTGTCGCTGCGCTCGGCGCCCTCGCCCTTGTCGGCATGCTTCTCAGCCTGCGCGGGACGCTCGGGCTGATTGCGCAGCAGGATGACGACGCGGCGGTTCGGCTCCTCGCCCTCGGAATGCGTGGTCACTGCCGGATGATTCTGCAGCGCGGTGTGCAGCACGCGGCGCTCGTAGGGATTCATCGGCTCGAGCACGACCTTGCGGCCGGTCTTCTGCGCGCGGTTGGCCATGCGCTGCGCCAGGCGGCGCAGGCTGTCCTCGCGCTTGGCGCGGTAGTTCTCGGTATCCAGCGTCACGCGGATGTAGCCCTCGCGGCCCTTGTTCACCTGCAGGCTCGTCAGATACTGGAGCGCATCCAGCGTCTCGCCGCGGCGACCGATGAGAATGCCCAGCGTGTCGCCGATCATGTGGATGTACAGGCCGTCCTCCTGGGAATCGTCCACATAGACGTCGACCTTCACGTTCATCATCCGGGTCACGTCCATCAGGAAGCGCTGCGCGCGACCCGCGGGCGTGTCCTCCGGGTGAATGACCGGCGGCTCCGTGGGTGCGAACGGCTCGGCGGGCACCATCGGCGCGTACTCGCGCGGCTCCTCCTCGGCCTTCGGCTCCTCGCGCGGGGGCTTGGGCGGGCGCGGCTTGCGCTCACGCGGCGGCTTCCTGGTCGCGGCGGGCTTGGGGGCGTCCTCCTGCGCGGGCTTGTCCGCCTCGGCGGGCGCAGCCTCGGCCTTGGCCGGCTGCTTCGGCGCGGCCTGCTTCGGGGATTCGGCCTTCGGCGTCTCGGGCTTGGCCGCCTTCGGGGCCTCGGCCTTCGGCGCTTCCGGCTTGGACGCCTTCGGCGCCTCCTGCCTGGAGGCGTCCGGCTTCTTCTCCTTCTTCTCAGGGCGCGGCGCGGCCTGCTTCTTGCGCGGCGCATCGTTCAGGGAAAAGCTGCTCAGCAAATCGCTCAGGCCGTGGTCGTCCTCCTTCTCGTCCTCCATGACGGTCAGGCGAACGCGGGCGGGCTTGCTGCCGAACAGGCCGAACAGGCCCTTCGCGCCCTCCTGCAGCACGTCCACATGCACGTCGGCGATGGTCACGCCCAGCGCGGCCAGGCCGGCATCGATGGCCTCCTGGGTCGTCTTTCCGGTGAACTCCTGGCTTCTCATAACAGGCCTACCTCCTCCGCCTTGGCCGCCTTGCGGTCCTGCTGCTCAAAGTACTTGTTGAAGGCGATCTGCTCCACGATGGCGTAGACGTTGGACACCACCCAGTACAGCGCGAACGCCGCGTTGTAGATCGCGCAGAAATACAGCGACATGAAGGTCATCACATAGAGCATGGTCTTCTGGGTACCCGCCTGGCTCGGATCCATCTGCTGCTGCTGCATGGTCATCTTCTGCATGAGCAGCTGCGTGGCCACGGAGAGGATCGGCAGGACGAACCAGCCGTTGCCGTGCTGATAGATGGAGAAATGGATCAGGCCCAGAATGTTCATGTTACCCAGGCCGGGCATCGCCGCCACATACGGCGCGTAGACATCAGAGGCAATGAACGGCGCGACGACATCGTTGATATACGCGGTCATCGCGGCGCTGTCGGCGAACTGCAGCGCCTGCGGGATCACGCCGGAGGCAGTCAGCTTCGCGCTGACATCGTTCCAGACCTTGAAATCGACCAGGCGCAGGCTCTGCACGTCCGGCAGATAGGTGGCAAACGGGCTGTCGGGCATCCAGAGGTTGCGGATCCAGAAGAAGGAGTCCGTCAGCGTGGTCGGGTCGATATCGGGGTTGTGATAGAAGGTGAGGAACTGCGTGACCAGCTGCTCGTTGGCGAAGGTCCGCAGCGCGTAGAACATCGCGAAGAGGATGAACATCGAGATGATCATCGGCAGGCAGCCGCCCATGGGGCTGACGCCCTCCTTGCGGTAGAGCTCCTGCAGCTTCTGGTTGAGCTTCTCCTGATCATCCTTGTACTTTTCCTGAAGCGCCTGCATCTTGGGCTGCACGCTGCTCATGCGCATGGTGGAGCGGCGGCTCTTGAGGTTGAGCGGCATGACCACCAGCTTGATGAGGATGGTGAAGACGATGATGGTGAGCGCGTAGTTGTTGATCACCGTATGAATCACACGCATGATCGACAGCAGCAGCGAATTGAGGAAACTCATGGACAGGATGTCCTCCTTGCTATTCACTTGGTTGTGCGCGGCAGCCGGCGGGATGCGCCGGCCGGCAGCGCGATGCAGCCGCGCATGGCGCGGCATCGATCAGCCGCCCGCGTGCCCGGCGGATGCGTCAGGGCACGGGGTCATTGAGGTCGCCCTTGTAGAAGGGGTGGCAGCGCAGGATGCGGCGCACGGCCAGATAGCCGCCCTTGAGCGGGCCATACTTCTCGATGGCCTCCAGCGCATACTGCGAGCACGTCGGGACAAACCGGCAGCACGGCCTGTGGGGCAGGTATTTGCGGTAGAACCGGATCGCGCCGAGCATCGCGGCCTGAACGGCTCTGCGGATCATGCGTGATCGCCTGCCTTTGTCCCGTGCGGCGCGGGTTGCGCCGGGCTATCGGGAAGAAGGAGGTTCTGCCTGCGCAGCAGGTACTGCATGGAACGGCACAGCTTGTCAAAATCAGCTGTAAGTGCCGGCTGGCGGGCGATGAACACGTAAAGCCCCTTCTTCATCCGGGGCAGCAGCGGGACACAGGCGGCGCGCAGCCGGCGCTTGACGCGATTACGCGCCACGGCGCCGCCGATCTTCTTGCCGACGGAGAAGCCGACCTTGAGCGTGCCTGAGCGCACATAGAGCATGACCATCTCGTGCGAGCCGCCGGACGCGCCGCGGCGATAGACATATTTGAACTGCGCGTTCTTTTTCAGGCTGTACGTTCTTTGCAAACCGACTTCTCCCCTCGCTGCATGAAAGAAAAAGGCCCGTTCCCGGTCTTTGCCGGGCCGGACCGAACGCCTGCCGCCGGTCGCCGGGGGCAGGGACGGGCGCCGCCGGGGGGCGGTCACCGCGCGTCTGTCAATCAGACGGGGTTGGAAACGGTCAGCCTCGCGCGGCCACGGGCGCGGCGGCGGGCCAGCACCTTGCGGCCATTCTTGGTCGCCATGCGGGAACGGAAGCCATGCACCTTGGCGCGCTGGCGCTTCTTGGGCTGATAGGTTCTGACGGAAGATGCCATACTGATACACTCCTTATCGCAAACTGTATTTGAACAATGTAAGCTACGCGCCGGATAGCCCGACGCGTCGTTCCATGCGAAAGCGAGTATAGTATACTTCACAGCCGAAGATGAAGTCAAGCCTTATTTGCCGCAAAGCGCCAAATTCCCGCATCTTTTCAGATTTTGGCAGGCTGCGCTCTCCCCGCTGCGCCGCGCGCGTCTTCGCGCTTGACTGCGCCGCACCGGGCACGCTATAATAGGAAGCTGGGCGGATGGCTTTCCGCCCCCTGTAAGCATCGATCATTTCCGTCTGATCAGAGAGGAGATTGCATATGAATCGAATCGGCATCCTGACCTCCGGCGGCGACGCGCCGGGCATGAACGCAGCCGTGATGGCGGTGGCCAAGGCCGCCCGCCGCCAGGGCATGTCGCTCATCGGCATCAAGCGCGGCTACAACGGCGCGCTGAACATTGAGCAGGGCGGTATGGCCGAGCTGGATCTGGACACCGTCCTGGACATCGCCGACCAGCCCGGCACCTACCTGCGCACCGCGCGCTGCCTGGAGTTTTTGAAGCCCGAAATGCAGCAGCAGGCCGCCCAGAACATCCGCGACATGGGCATTGAGGGGATCATCGTCATCGGCGGCGACGGCTCGTTCAAGGGCGCGCAGGCGCTGTGCAACCTCGGCATTCCCTGCGTGGGCATCCCCGGCACCATCGACAACGACCTGCCCTACACGGAGATGACCCTGGGCTACGACAGCGCCGTCAACTCCTGCGTGGACGATATCCGCGCCATCCGCGCCACCAGCCGCTCCCATGACCGCCCGGCGGTTGTGGAGGTCATGGGCCGCCACTGCGGCGACATCGCGCTCAAGGCGGCTGCGGGCACCGGCGCGGAGATCTGCATTGTGCCGGAGGTCGAATGGTCGATTCCCGAGGTGGCGGAGCGCTTGTCCCGCCTGATTGCCGAGGGCAACCCGCGCGCCACTGTGGTCGTGGCCGAGGGCGCCTGGGACTCCATGCAGCCCTACGACTGGCAGAGCGTCCTGCGCGCGCACAGCATGCCCGTGCACGACGACGACCCCATCTCCACCAAATTCCTCACCCGCGTGCTGCGCTGCCTGACCGGCTGCGACGCGCGCACCACGATTCTGGGCTACACCCAGCGCGGCCGCCAGCCCTCCGCCTACGACAGCTGGTTCGCCTTTGAGGCCGGCAACATGGCCGTCAACCTGCTGCACAACGGCATCAGCAATCAGGTCATCGGCATCAAGTACGGGCGCGTGTTCTGCCTGCCTATCCACATGGCCCTCAAGGACAAGCGCGAATTCAACCGCGACCTGTATGACATGATCAACGAGCTGTAACCCGACCGGGGAGGCATTATGCTGCACAGAAACGACGTGTTTGAAATGACCTGCGACAATTTCGGCCAGGACGCCCAGGGCGTGTGCCGCCACGAGGGCATGGCCGTGTTCGTGCCGGGGCTGCTGCCCGGCGAACGCGCGCTGGTGCGCATCGTCAAGCCGGAGAAGCGCTACGCCTTTGGCCGGGTCGAGCGGCTGCTCGACGCCAGCCCCGACCGCGCCGAGCCGTTCTGCCCGGCCTACAAGCGCTGCGGCGGCTGCGTCTGCCAGCACATGACCTACGAGGCCTCGCTGCGCTTCAAGCAGGATCAGGTGCAGCAGCTGCTGGCGCGCGTAGGCGGGCTTTCCATCACCGTGCCGCCTGTGCTGGGCATGGAGCATCCCCTCGCTTACCGCAACAAAGGCGCGTATCCCGTCGCAGGCACGCCCGATGCGCCCTCCTGCGGCTTCTTCGCCCCGCGCAGCCACGACCTCATTCCCCTGCCGGAGCAGGGCTGCGCCATCCAGCGCGCCGATTCGCGCGACGCCGTGCGCGCTGTGATGGCCTGGATGCGCGAGGCCGGCGCGCCGCCCTACGACGAGGCAACAGGCCGCGGCCTTGTGCGCCATGTGATGACGCGCTCCACCCAGTCCGGCGCGCTGATGGTCGTGCTCGTCGTCACCCGGCGCGACATCCCGCAGCGTCAGCGGCTCATAGGGCTGCTGCGCCAGGCCGTGCCGGGGCTGTGCAGCCTGTGCCTGTCCATCAACGCCCGGCGCACCAACGTGATCCTGGGCGAGGAGATCGTGCCGCTCTTCGGCGAGCCGGTGATGGAGGACACACTCTGCGGCCTGCGCTTCTCCGTGTCGCCGCTGTCGTTTTTCCAGGTCAATCCCGTTCAGACGGAGCGGCTGTACCAGCTGGCGCTCGACTTTGCTGGCCTGACAGGCGACGAAACCGTCGTGGACGCCTACTGCGGCGCGGGCACGATCTCCCTGCTGCTGGCACGGCACGCGCGCCGGGTGATCGGCATCGAAATCGTGGAGCCGGCCATCGTCAATGCCCGCGAAAACGCCGCGCGCAACGGCATTGCCAACGCCGAGTTCCTCGTCGGCGCGACGGAGGACGTGCTGCCCCGCCTGGTCAAAGGCGGCCTGCGCCCGGACGTGATTGTCGTCGATCCCCCGCGCAAGGGCTGCGAGGAGGCCGTGCTGGCTGCCATCGCCGAGGCTGCGCCCCGCCGCGTGGTCTACGTCTCCTGCGGCGCACCGACTCTCGCGCGCGATGCAAGGTTCCTCTGCGAGCACGGCTACCGCGCCGAGCGCGTGCAGTGCGTGGATATGTTCTGCTGGACGGGGGCGGTGGAGACGGTCATGCTTCTATCAAAGCTCTCCGACGCAGAACAGCCCTCCATCCACGTCGATATGAACGAGCTGGATGTGACGCCCGCCGAAAGCCAGACGGCTTAGACTGATGACGACATCAAAGCGTATGTCAGGGAATACCGCAGTATCCGTATTGTCACGACATCGGGCAGCAGGCACAGGAACAGTTCGATGTGCTCATGCAGGGCTATCAGCGCTGCCGGGGAATCGACGAAGCGCTGAAAAGCCGCGATCCGACGAAGTGGGTCGGCCGGATGAATCTGGCGAGGGCGGAGGCGGAACACAGCGTCTTCTAGGAAATCCCTTCTCTTTCCTGAACCGCACAAAAGGGAGCACGATGGCCGGCGGTGGCTGTCGTGCCCCCTTTTCCGTGTATCAGGAATTGCCCAGTTCATACCCTTCTCATAACATGGCACAGCATCCCGGCAGACGAAACAGGGCCAGAGATGCCAGTCCGCCTGCCGGTAAGGCTTGACGTGCGCGAAAAGCATGATACTCCTTATGCGCGGAAACAGCGGGCGCGGCTTGATCCGCCCAATCACAGAGCAGTCCGAATAATTTCTGCATTTGTCAATGACTGATCGTCGTTGCTTTGAAAAAATCCCTGTATGTGGTATATTCAACATAGCAGAAAAGACGATTGGAGCCGGGAGGGGAATGCCGTGACGTTTCAGGAGCTCATCAATGATTATCTGGCACGGCTTCATTGCACTGCCAAAGAGCTGTCCGCTGCCAGCGGCATTTCAACGCCGGTGATCAGCCGGTATCGTCGCGGCGTCCATAGCCCTGAGCCGGATGGGGAGCTGTGCCGGAGACTGGCAGCCGGGATTGCTGCCCTCGCCAAAGCGCAGGGACAATCAGAAATCACCCTGCCGGCGGTGGAAGCCGCCTTCCGGGATGCGCTCACTGCCCGGGAGACCTTTGATAAAGCGCGCTTCTGCCGCAATCTGAACGAGCTGCTGGACGCCTTTTCCATCGGCAATATGGAGCTGGCCCGATATCTGAGCTACGATGCGTCCTATCTGTCCCGAATCCGTTCCGGGCAGAGAACGCCGCGCGATGCGGCTGCATTCGCATTGGGCGTGGGGCGCTTTCTGGCCCGGCGCTGCCAGAGCGCCGCAGATCGGGAGCGAATGGCGGCGCTGATCGGAGCCAGCCTGCCCGACGACGCGGGCAGCGAGGCATATGCCCGCAGCATCGCGCAGTTTCTCTGCGCAGGCAGCGCCCCGGAAAGCGCCGCAAACATGGATCGCTTCCTGCAGAAGCTGGACGAATTTGATTTGGAGGCGTACATCCGAATCATTCATTTCGATGAAATGAAGATCCCGGTATCCCCTATCCAGCTTCCCACAGCCCGATTTTATACCGGGCTGTCTGAGCTGATGGACGCTCAGCTGGACTTTCTCAAGGCGACGGTGCTTTCCCGCAGCGATAGCCCTGTGACCATGTACAGCGATCTGCCCATGACGGAAATGTCCAGGGATTCCCAGTTCCCGAAAAAGTGGATGGTTGGCATGGCCATGATGCTCAAGAAGGGCC
>JBJEYK010000016.1:0-1733 GCA_051886775.1 Candidatus Ventricola sp.
GATGGTTGTCGTTCTTGAAGGCGTCGGAGGTCCACCACACGGTGTCCTTGGAGTTCTCGTCCATGACGATGTACTTGTCCTTGGGGGAGCGGCCGGTGTAGATGCCGGTCATGACGTTGACAGCGTCCAGCTCCGTAACCTGGCCCTTGTCAAAGCCCTCAAGCTCCGGCTTGGTCTCCTCCGCGAAGAGCATCTCGTAGGACGGGTTGTGGATGATTTCGGTGGCACCGTGGATGCCATACTGATTCAGATTGATCTCAGCCATTGGTATGCAACCTCTTTCTCCTAAATACTTACGCCCGCAGGCCTGCGCGGCCTGCTTGAGCATTGCCCCAGTATCCTAATGATACACGATATCATGATACACCAGGTGCGCCATAAAATCAATAACCTTTGCCAAAATCAGCAAAATCATCCAGTCCAAGCGCGGCGGTTTGGTGGATTATTTAACGATCACGCCCGTCGTTTCAGGCCGTTTCCCGTCAATTCGTGACAGATTCGGCAAAGCCGCGCCGCACTCGCGGCAGCAGCGAAAAGGCTGCCAGTCCGGCGCCGGGGCATCGGGGAAGCCTCTCCCCCATTGCCCCGAACGCACGGCCTGACAGCCCTGGTCCCTTCTGATTCTGTGCCGTCATTTCCCGGCAAGCCGCATCAGGCTGCCCGTGTTGCAGTAGCCAATGATCACCGGATCATCCTGTGCGTATTCCCTGCGGCGCACCTTGTTAGCTGAGTTGCCCTCGATGGTGTGCACCCGGCCATTCTTCGTCGATTCCACGATGCCCACATGGTCGTACTGCGTGCCGCCCTTCCAATTGAAGAAGATCAGATCGCCCGGCTGCGGCACATACTGCGCATCCTCCAGCGCGCCCGCAGCCTTCACCTTCTGATACAGCCCGCGCACGTTGGCGTCCCGCGGCATGCCGCTCTCCGGGATGCCCGCGTATTCCGCGCAGAACGCCACAAACATCGCGCACCACTTGCCGTAGTCCGCGCCATACCATCCGCCGTAGCGGGTGTAGCCCACCTTCTCGCCGTCCTCGAGGATGAAGTTGCGCGCGCTCTCCTGATAGCCAATCTGCGTGCGGGCCATCGCCACCAGGTCACGCCCCCAGTCGCCCGTGTGCTCCGCCTTGGCGGCCATCTTTTCCCACTTTCCGGGCAGCTCGCGCTCCCTCACCGGCACAGGCACCTTCACCGTGCCTTTCCCCTCGGCCCCGGCGGCGTCAATCACCGTCGCGCTTACGCGGTGCACGCCGAAGGACTTGGGTCTGTACCGGAAGACGTAGGTACCGGCCTCGTCCTGCAGCGTTTCGCTCCTGGAGACCGTCACGTCCTCGTAGATGTTGTGCACGGTCAGCTGGATCGTATACGGCGCGGTGCCGCCGCTGACGCGCACGGCAAACTGAATCGGATCCTCCCCAGCGAACGCGTAGCTCGTCTTGGAGGCGACGTCCACCTCCAGCTTCTTAACCGGAGCAGGCGTCATCTCCGGGGTCGGGGACGGCTCCAGCGTCGGCAACAGGTCAGGGGTTGGCGTCGCCTCGGGCTGTTCCGTCGCCTCCGGCTGCTCCGTCGCTTCGGGCTGCCCTGGCTGCTCCGTTGCCTCCGGCTGTTCCGTTGCCTCGGGCTGCTCCGTCGCTTCGGGCTGCTCCGGCTGCTCTGTTGCCTCGGGCTTCTCCGTTGCCTCTGGCTGCTCCGGCTGTTCCGTTGCCTCGGGCTTCTCCGTCGCTTCG
>JBJEYK010000016.1:1833-11586 GCA_051886775.1 Candidatus Ventricola sp.
GGCTGCTCCGGCTGCTCCGTTGCCTCCGGCTGCTCAGTTGCTTCGGGCTGCTCCGGCTGCTCCGTTGCCTCCGGCTGCTCAGTTGCTTCGGGCTGCTCCGACTTGGCCGTCGGCTCCGGCTTGGCCGTCGGTTCCGGCTTGGCCGTCGGCTCCGGCTTGGCTGTCGGCTCCGGCTTGGCTGTCGGCTCCGGCTTGGCTGTCGTCTCCGGCTTGGCTGTCGGCTCCGGCTTGGCTGTCGGCTCCGGCTTGGCCGTCGGCTCCGGCTTGGCTGTCGGCTCCGGCTTGGCCGTCGGCTCCGGCTTGGCCGTCGGCTCCGGCTTGGCCGTCGGCTCCGCGACCGCGCTCTCCTCAGCCTGAAGCTGCTCCGCGGCCTCTCCCTCCGCCAGTGCGCCCGTTTGCATTCCAAGCAGCAGGCACATCATCAGCAGACAGGCACAGCGTCTCCTCACCATCGGCAGTTCCCCTCGCTTTATCCTTGGCACACGGTCGGCTTAAACAATTTCATGCAAGGATTATACCATGCTTTATCCAAAACCGGAAGCCCTTTCGGGCCGATTCCGTGCGCTGAATTGCGCATGTTCTCCTCCTGCGCAAGGCAAAGGGAGCTGCCCGACCGGCCACGCTGCCGATTAGCCGGGTCAGCCCCCATGCCTCTCATGTTCTCGCACAGGCCGGGGCGACGCTCTCCCCCTCCACCAGCGCGTAATCCACCGTCACATAGCGCGGCTTGCCGCCCTCAAGCATCTCGCACAGCAGCGAAACGCTCTCCCGGGCGATGACCTCCGTCGGCTGGCGCACCGTCGCGATGGATGGGATGTAATACCGGGCCATCTCCGTGCCGTCGAAGCCCGTCACCGATACGTCCTCCGGCACGCGCAGGCCGTAATCGCGCAGCGCGCGGATGACGCCTGCCGCCATCATGTCGCTCATCGTGAGCACGGCAGTGACGTCCCGGCGGTGCTCGAAGAAGCGCATCGCGCTCTCGTATGCACCCACCAGCGAAAAGCGGGTCTGCACATATTCGTCCGGGTCATAGTCGATGCCGTGGGCGCGCAGGCTGTCCATCGCGCCCTGGTAGCGGTGCGCAAAGACGTCGTCGCCCTCGCGGCAGCCGCCGAACACGGCCACACGCGTGTGTCCCTGCTCCAGCAGGTAGTCCATCATCGCGCGGGTCGCCGCCCGGTCGTCGATGCAGACACTGGAGGCGTTTTCCAGCGAGATGCTCCGTGCATCGACCGTCGCGAACACGCAGGGTACCCCCAGCGCGCGCACCGCAGCGGTACGCTCGTCCGGCCTGGAGCCGAGCAGGATAAAGCCGCCGGCGCGCTTGTCGGCGTAGAGCTGGCGCATGGCGTCAAACTCGTCGTCCTCCTCGTCGATATACTTGACCAGGAAGGGCGTCTTCAGCCCCTGCGCGCTCTGCAGCATCTGCTCGGCGATGTCGCTGAGGAACATGTTGCGGCGTCCCCGCACGATGATCGCGGCGAACAGCTCGTTCGTGTGCTTGAGAAAGCGGGCGTTCCTGTTCTGGACAAAGCCGCATTCCTCCACGATGTCCATGACCTTTCTGCGCGTCTCCTCGCTGACATCCGGCCGCCCGTTGAGCACGCGGGAGACGGTGCTCACCGCCACCCCGGCCTTGCGCGCCACATCGCGGATGGTATAGATTTCCATGCCTGTGCCTCCGTTTTCTCCGTTCGTTGCCCGTGCCGGGCCGCCTCACAGGCAGAACGCCGTGCGCAGCAGATCCCCGTCGCGGCTGCTGTGGCCGGCCATCAGCACAAACTCGCCCGGCTCCACCACGCGCCGCCCGTCGCGGCCCACCAGCGCAAAAGCCTCCCGCGGGAAGGCGACGCACACCTGCCTGCGCTCGCCCGGGGCCAGCGTGACCTGCGCAAAGCCGATCAGCTGCTTTTCCGGCGTCATCACGGAGCTGACCACATCGCGCAGGTAGAACTGCACCGTCTCCGTCCCCTCTCGGGCGCCGGTATTGCGCACGTTCACCCGCGCGGTGAGCGTCTGCGCGTCCATCTCAAGGCCGTCATACGCAAACGCCGCGAAGCCCATGCCCTCGCCAAAGGCGTACAGCGGCCCGGCCTGCACGTCGCAATAGCCGCCGTTTCGCGTGTGCCAGCCCGGCAGGGCGTTGTAATACACCGGCACCTGGCCGCTGGCGCGCGGGAAGGAGATCGGCAGCCTGCCGCTTGGATTGAAATCGCCGAAGATCGCGCCGGCCACCGCCTCGCCGCCGAACATGCCGCCGTTAAACGCGCAAAGGAACGCGTCCGCGTTCTCCGCGGCGCGGCCCATCGCCAGCGGCCTGGAGGCCACCAGCACCGTGATCAGCGGAATGCCCAGCGCGCGCAGCGCGTCAAACAGCGCCAGCTGCTGTCCGGACAGCTCCAGGCACGCGCGGTCCTTTTCCTCGCCGACCTGGCTGATCTCGTCGCCGAGCACGAGGACAATCGCGTCCGCGCCGCGCGCCGCCTCCACCGCTCCGGCGATGTCGTCCTGCGCAGAGGGCAGCACGCCGCAGCCCCGGTGATAGACGCACGCCATGCCCCGCGCCCGGCAGGCCGCCTCGATGCCCTCGCGCACCGTCGTATACGGGCGCACCGGCCTGTGCTCCGGGTTGGGCGTTGGGTGGGTGAAGTACGTCCAGTCGCCGTACTGCGCGCGGATGTCGTCGGCGTTCGGCCCGATGACCGCCACGCGCCGGGTCTTCCTGTCCAGCGGCAGCACGCCGCGGTTCTCCAGCAGCACGATGCTCCTGCGCGCAGCCTCCCGCGCTGCCTCCAGGTGCTCCGCGCAGCCCAGGCAGCCGGGGCGACCGGTCTTCTCCGGCTTTTCGAACAGGTTCATCCGCAGCTTGACCGTCAGGATGTGGCGCACGGCGTCGTCCAGCACGCGCTCCTGGAGCCTGCCCTCGCCGACGGCGCGAATCACCGCGTCGTAAAACGCCGTGGTCGTCATGATCATGTCGTTGCCGGCATTCGCCGCCAGCACGGACGCTTCATCGAGATCTGCGGCGACATGCTGGCGATCCGCCAGGGAGCGGACGTTGTCCCAGTCGGTGACGACAAAGCCGTCAAACCCCAGCTCGCCGCGCAGAATGTCCTTGAGCGCGACGGGATCTGCGGTAAACGGCGTGCCGTCGATGGAGCCGTACGCCGTCATCACCGTGGCGCAGCCCGCCTCCACCGCCCGCGCAAACGGCGGCAGGAACGTCTCGCGCAGCTTGCGGTAGGTCATCTCCGTGTCGCAGGCGTCCCGCGCACCCACCGCCTCGCCATAGCCAATATAGTGCTTGGCGCAGGCGAGGATGTGCTCGTCGTCATCCGGCGCGTCGCCCTGATAGCCGCGCACAATCGCCGCGCCCAGCGCGCCCGCCAGGAACGGATCCTCGCCGAACGTCTCGCCGACGCGCCCCCAGCGCGTGTCACGCGCCAGGCACAGCACGGGCGAGAACGTCCAGTGCAGCCCGTCGGTGGCGACCTCGCGCGCCGTCACGCGGCCCATCTCCTCCGCCAGCGCCGGATCCCACGAGCAGGCGACGGCCAGCTGCGTCGGGAAGATTGTGGCATGCTCGTTGAGGCCGTGGCCATGGATCGCGTCGATGCCAAAGAGCACCGGGATGCCCAGGCGCGAGTGCATCGCCTCACGCTGCACCTCGCGCGCGTCGTCGCCCAGCACATGCAGAAACGACCCGGCGCCCAGCCTGGCCCAGCGCAGGGCCTCCTTCCTGCCGACCATGGCATACGGCACCTGCACCATCTGCGCCGCCTTTTCCTCGAGCGTCATGCGCGAGAGCAGCTGCTCCACGCGCGTGTGTACCTCGCGCTCCTGCATAAAGCATCCTCCTCGTGTGCTGCTATTCTATCTGAGAGTATACGGTTGCGCCCGCGTTTTGTCAATCATCGGCAAGCAGCATGCAACAGAGCGTATCGAAAGACGCCTGCTCGCAGATCGCGCACGAAAAAAGCGCCTCCGCAGCAGGCTTCCCTGAACCGAAGGTGCTTTTGCCTGACGATGAAGCGCGCTTCCCGCAGGCGGCGAATATGGTCGTGCGGGACGGACAGCTCACGCCCGCTGGCGCCCTGCTCACACTTTGCCGCTTTCCTGATGCGGCGTCACCTGTTGAGAATCGCGTCCGCGCGCCGGCGGATGCGCTCCTGCAGCACAGCATGCGCGAGTGCCTGCAGCTCCCTGGCCTCCATCAGCACGATCGAGCCAAAAGGCGCGATGAGGATGCGCTCGATCGCCGTGCGGTAGACATTCAGCTTGCGCACGGCCTCCTCCATCAGGCGCTCCTCGCTGTCCTCCTGAGAGAGCAGGAAGGCGATCTCGTCGGTGAACTGCACCTGCATGCGCAGAAGCAGCTGCGCCGTTGCAGACACGTCCGTCACGAAGAATTCGCCCGATGCCGCGCCCTCGGCCAGGATCCCCTCCATCACGGGCTGCATGCACGTCAGCTGGCACTGCTTCATCTTCTCGCGCATCAGCGCGCCGTCCTCGCGGTAAGCCACCTGCAGCAGCAGCGACACAAAGCCCGGATTGCCGTCGGCCAGCAGCGCGGAGCCGTGAAACACGGCGGCCAGCTTGTCCGCCGCGGAGCCATGCGCCGCCGAAGCAGCCGCCTGCGCACGCTCGCAGCTCTCCTGCGCGCGCTGCTCGCAGATGGCCTCCAGCACGGCGAGCTTGCTGTCGAAATGGTGATAGAAGCCGCCCTTGGAAAAGTGCATGGCCGTGAGGATATCCTGCACCGAGGTCTGCTCATAGCCCTTTGTATAAAACAGACGTTCCGCCGTGGCGAGCAGCTCGCCGCGGCGTGCATCGCCCTTCTTCATATGCCCGCCCTCCCGGCCCGCACAGGGGCCGTCAATGATAGAGAATCTCGTCCTGCGTGGCGCGATAGGTCGTCGTCCAGAGCTTCTCGCGGCGCAGCTCCTCGCCGTCGGCGCTGCGATAGACCTTGTAGGTGTCCACCACATAGCCGGTGCGCTTCTTGCGCCCGGCCTTGCGCGTGCCCACCGGCAGGCTTTCATCGAGGGTGTAGAGCACCTCGTCTGACGGCTTGATCTCCTTGATCACCTTGGATTCCAGGTCGATCGTCTGCCCGTCCTCCAGCAGCTGGCCGTAGATCTCCACCGTCACCTGCTGGTCTGCGTACCACGCGACGACAAACACGGGGAACTTCCCCTCGTTTTTGAACACAAAATCCAGCGACGGCCAGTTGACCGTAGCGTCCTCGCCCTTGTTGACATAGGAGGACGGCCAGCTGTGCGCGTAGCGCTCCACAATCTTCAGATCCGCGCGCACGACGGCGTTGAACAGTGTCGACGAGGTCTGGCACACGCCGCCGCCCGTGTCGTCCACCAGCACGCCGCCGGCGATGGCGCCCGCCTCCCGATAGCCCTTCTCGCCCGTGCGCTGGCCGGTGCAGCCGTTGAAGGACAGCGTCTCGCCCGGCATCACCACGCGCCCGTTGAGCGCGCTGGCCGACAGGGCGATATTGGTGTTGCGGTCCTTGTCCTTGGTCGTCTGCGTGGTAAAGGAGGAAATCCGGCCAAAGAGTCCCTCCAGCTGCGCGCGGGTGATCTGCGGGGCCACCTGCTCCCCCACCGGCTGGATCACCCGGTCATATGCGTGCGCGTCCAGTGCGTCCAGGATATCGGCGGCCAGGCGCTCGCGGTCGATGCGATAGCCCGCGGAGGCCTCGGTGAAGGTAAAGCTGCGGTTGTTCACGTCAAACGCGTCGAGCGAAGCGTCCTTCGCCTCCACATCCAGGCTGTCGCCGATGACCCCCACCAGACGGTCCACCGCCGTGCGATCATAGCTGAAGCCCGTGTGAAAGGCAACGCCCTCCTGCGCGGCGCGCTGAATCTGGGCATAGCGCTCCTCGAGCGTGCCGCACCTGCCCACAGCATACGCCTGCTCCAGCACAGCCTGGCCGTTGAAGGTCACAGGCACCTCCTGCGAGGTGATGCGCCAACGCCGCTCCCCGGAGGCAACCACCAGCGAAAACGCCTCCGAGGTCCTTTGCTGGCTTTCACTGACGAGGCCGCGCGCCTGCTCCAGCTCCATGCCGCCCAGATCCACGCCGTCCAGCGTCACGCCGGGGAAGAAGGCCGTCTGCTCCACAGCCTGACGAATGGCGGCATACGATCCATATGCCGCCATCTTCTGTGCGTATAGCTGCGCTGTGAAGACCCAGAGCGCTGCGCAGAGCGCGATGACCAGCAGCGCCCAGACCGGAAAGCTCCGTCGCTCCTCCTTTGCCTCTGCCCGACCGGGCCGATTCCATGCCATGTGCGTTCTCCTTTTCAGGGGGAAAAAATCAGGATTGCCTGGCGGCATCCAGCGTTTCAAACAGCTCCTTCTCGTTCATCCGATAGGAGAGAATGTGCAGGCTGTCGGACAGGTGCACGTTGTTGACCGCTACGCCCTCCGGCAGCGCCAGATCCACCGGCGCGAAGTTCCAGATGGCGCGCACGCCGCCGCGAACGAGACGATCCGCCGTGTCCTGCGCGCAGGCCTTGGGCACGGACAGCACCGCGATATCCACCTGATGCGCGTTGAGCCAGTCGTCCAGCTTGTCCATCGGCTGCACCAGCACGCCGTGCACGTCCACGCCCACCAGCGCGGCAGACACGTCGAACATCGCCTGAATGATGAAGCCCTCCCGGGCAAAGCCGGCATAGTTGGCCACGGCGCGACCGATGTTGCCCGCGCCGACGATGATGACGTGATACTGCTTGTGCAGGCCCAGGATCTGCGCGATCCTCTCCTTGAGGTTGGAGACGTGATAGCCGTATCCCTGCTGGCCAAAGCCGCCGAAGCAGTTGATATCCTGCCGGATCTGGGAGGCCGTCAGGTTCATGCGCTCCCCCAGCTCCTGCGAGGAAATACGCACCACGCCGGCCTTTTCCAGCTCCTTGAGATGCCGATAATACATAGGCAGCCGGCGCACCACGGCGTCGGACACCCTCGATTTGTATGCCATGCTCATCTCTCCTATTCCGCCTGTATTCCAAAACACCTATTGTCAGTATATCAGGAACACCCTCCATGCGCAAGGTAAAGTTTCCACAATGCGTGCTTTTCGCGCCAATTGCTCAGGCAATGGCGCACAGCGCGCTCCAGCCGCGCATGAAGCTCACCGGCGGAAGGCGCGCTTGCGCTCGCGCTCCCTTTTCCGCTCGGATTTTGCGCGTTTGGGCGGGCGCAGCGGCTCGGTCAGCGCCAGATCGATTGTGCTGCCCGCCAGGTCCACGTCTGCCACCCGCACGCTGAGCAGCTGCCCCAGCGTGAAGACGAAGCCGGTGCGCTCCCCGCGCAGCGTCATTTTCCGCTCATCGAAGGCAAACCAGTCGTCCAGCGCGCGCACAGGGATGAAGCCCTCCGCACCGTTTTCCAGCAGCACGTACGCGCCCCACTCGCTCACACCGCTGACCGTGCCATCGAACACCTCGCCGACATGCCCGGCCATCAGCCGCGCCATCATCAGCCTGTCCGCCGCGCGCTCGGCCTCCACCGCCGCGCGTTCACAGTCGGAGCTGCGCAGCGCCGCCTCGTCCAGCGCGTCGCCCGTCAGCGGGGCGCGCCGCCCGCACAGCATGGCCGTCAGCGCACGGCTGACGATCAGATCGGGATAGCGCCGGATGGGCGAGGTGAAGTGGCAGTAATCCGCCATCGCCAGGCCGTAATGCCCCAGCGGCTGTGCGTCGTAGCGCGCCTTCTGCATGCTGCGCAGCGTCAGCGTGCTGATCACGCTGTACTCCGGCAGCTCACGCGTGCGCTCGAGCAGGGCACGGATGTCGCCCGGCTTCGCCTGGTGGCGCAGGCCGCGCGTGTCCACGCCCAGGCCGTCCAGAAAGGCCTTGAGCAGCTCCAGCTTCTCCGGGTCGGGCTTTTCGTGCACGCGGTAGAGCAGCGGCAAGCCCTGCTCCCGGGCAAATTTCGCGACGCAGCTGTTCGCCGTGAGCATGAAGTCCTCGATCATGCGCTCCGCCTCGCCGCGCTCGCGCATGACGATCTCCGCCGGCTCGCCCTGCTCGTCCAGCACAAATTTCGGCTCCTCCGCGTCAAAGTCGATCGCGCCCTGCCTCTCGCGCGCCGCGCGGATGCGGCGAGCCAGCGCGCGCATGGCCAGCAGCGTGTCCGCCAGCGGGGCCATCGCCTGCCGCTGGATCGGGTCGCCGTCAAACAGCGCGTTCACGTCGTCGTACACCAGCCGCGCGTCGGAGCAGGTGATGGTCCTTTCCAGACGCAGGCCGACCACGCTGCCGCTCCCGTCCATCTCCATCAGCGCGCTGAGGGTGAACTTGTCCTCGCCCGGGCGCAGCGAGCACACGCCGTTGGACAGCTGCTCCGGCAGCATCGGCAGCACGCGCCCCGGGAAATACACGCTCGTCCCCCGCAGGAAGGCCTCGCGGTCGAGCGCGGAGCCCTGCGGCACATAATGCCCCACGTCGGCGATGTGCACGCCCAGGCGGACATGCCCGTTCTCCAGGCGCTCCAGGCTGACCGCGTCGTCGAAGTCCTTCGCGTCGCGTCCGTCGATGGTGAAGGACTGCACGCCGCGCAGGTCGAGCCGGCCCGGATCGTCGGCGAGCGCCGCCGGGCGGCAGGCCTGCGCCTCCCGCAGCGCGGCCTCGTCAAAGCGCGTGCGCAGCTTGCTGCTGATGATCAGCGCATCCAGCGCGTGCGTCGTCTGCTGAAAGCTGCCGATGCGCTCCTCAATGCGCACGGTCATCTCGCCCTCGTCCGGCCAGCGCAGCACGCGCGTGCGGACGATGTCGCCCTCCTGCGCCTGCGCGCCGCCGGGCGCGACGGCAATCCCCTGCGGCAAACGCCGCTCCAGCGGGATGATGAAGCGCGCGTGCTCCTTTTCGCGCAGCAGACCGACGATCTCCCCGTGCGCATGCTCCAGCACGCGGCGCACCGCTACGCGCTGGCCGCCGATGGGCTGCGCCTCCACCACGTCGCCCCAGAGCACGCCGCGCGAGCGCTCCTTCGTGCAGGAATAGGCCGTGCCGTCCACCGCCTCCAGCATCACCCGCCCGCCGCGCAGGCCGCGCACGGTCAGCCGCAGCGCCTCCGTCTGCCCGGCCTTGCCGCCCGCGCCGAGCCGGCTGACGGGGATCCGGCGCACATAGCGTTTGCCGCCCTTCTCGTTTTTCATATGCTCACTCCCGCTTCTTACGATTCCTGTTTCTCCCCCGGTTTAGCCGCGCCGCAGCCAATTGGGCATGCCAGTTTTTCTCACACGGCCATCATGCGAAAAAGGCGGGCCGTGCCCGCCTGACCTGCCCGATGCCGGAGCGCCGCTCCCCGCCCCGCAGGAAAAAAGAGGCCAAAGCCCGCGGCTTCAGCCTCTTTTGTCGTCTCATTAGCCGATCATCGCAACGACAAGCGCGCAGATGATGAACACGCCCGCGGAGATCTTCGTCGCCAGGGCGAGCTTGCCCTCCATGGACTTGGCCTTGTTCTTGCCGAAGAACGTCTCGGCGCCGCCGGCAATCGCGCCCAGGCCGTTGGACTCGCCCGGCTGAAGCAGCACGGTGACGATGAGCACCAGGGCAGTGATCACGAGCAGAATGGTGACCAGAATATTGAGAATCGCCATAATCCTTGCCTCCTCGCTTCGTCCAGCGCTTTAGCGCTTGGAGAACTGCGGCGCGCGGCGGGCGGCCTTGAGGCCGTACTTCTTGCGCTCCTTCATGCGCGGATCGCGCGTGAGGAAGCCAGCCT
>JBJEYK010000017.1:0-2356 GCA_051886775.1 Candidatus Ventricola sp.
AAGGCCGGCGTGGCCGATATCGCCTCCGGCAACACCTACGGCATCGGCACCGATGCAAACGGCAAGCTCCACATCTGGGGCCACACCCGGATTACCGACAAGATCGACATGGCCGATATCCCGCAGGAGGTGCGAGACGCTGACATCGTCTCCATCGCCGCGGGCACAGATCACGCCGTGGCGCTCGCCGAGGACGGCCAGGTGTATGTCTGGGGCAACACGCGGCTGCAGCAGAACAAGTTCTCCTCGGAGATGAAGAAGGCGATGAAGGCGGGCGGCGACAGCTGGAACGTCATCCAGCTGGAGGCCAGCAACCAGTTCTCCGCCATCGTCACCGACGACGGCAACCTCTACCTCTGGGGCAACGGCAACATGGCCGACATCAAGCTGCGCTCCAAGTACGAGGGGCAGATTGCCAAGGTCGCGCTGACGGACAACGAGTACATCGCCCTGCTCAAGGACGGTACGGTGGCTTATACCGGCTATAAGGACAAGAATTCGCCCTTTGCCCGGATTCCCGCGTCGCTGGAGGGCGTGCGGGTGGTGGATATCGCCTCCACCAGCAAGACTGTCGCCGCCATCACGGAGGATGGGCGCGTCGTCGTCTGGGGCAACGCGACCAAGGGCGAGGGCAACGTGCCGGAGCTTCCGGCCAGGCCCGTGCACCTCTACGGCGGCCGCTACCACTACACCGCGCTGCTGGAGAACGGCGACGTGGTCAGCTGGGGAAACAATAAGTACGGCCAGATCAACGTGCCGGATGCCATCGCGCACGGCAGCAGCGTCCAGCGCATCTTCGTGAGCAACTATCAGAACTACGCGCTGGACAGCGACGGGAAGCTCCACAGCTGGGGTCTGAAGGGCTTCGTACTGGGCACGGACGGCCTGGGCCGCGACATGCTCACCCGCATCGTCAACGGCGGTCGGGTCACCATGACCGTCGGCGCGATCTCTGTCATCATCGCCACGATCCTGGGCGTCATCTTCGGCGGCCTGGCCGGCTACTTTGGCGGCAAGGTGGACATCTTGGTGATGCGTATCGCGGAGATCGTCGGCGGATTGCCGTTCATCCCGTTCGCCATGATCCTTTCAGCCGTCATCGGCTCGAAGATCGATCCGACACAGCGCATGTATCTGATCATGGTCGTGCTGGGCGTGCTCAGCTGGGTGCCGACCTGCCGCCTGGTGCGCGCGCAGATTCTCGCCCAGCGCGAGATGGAGTACGTCACCGCGGCCAAGGCGATGGGCATCCGCGAGGGCACGATCGTCTTCCGGCACATCCTGCCCAACGTCATCTCCCTGCTGATCGTCTCCATGACGCTGGACTTTGCGACCTGCATGCTGACGGAATCGACGCTGTCCTACCTGGGCTTCGGCATTCCGCTGCCCACGCCGACGTGGGGCAACCTGCTCAACGGCGCGAACAACTCCATCGTCATCCAGCAGTACTGGTGGCAGTGGGTGTTCCCGGCGGCGATCTTCGGCGTGTGTACCATCTGTATCAACCTGATCGGCGACGGGCTGCGCGACGCGCTTGACCCGAAGGCCCTTGAACGCTAAGAAGGAGGGGAAGGTATGGCGCTTCTTGAAATGAATAACCTGCAGACCTTCTTTACCACCAAGCGAGGCGTGGTCAAGGCGGTCAACGGGGTATCGTACAAGGTGGAGGCCGGCAGGACGCTGGGCGTCGTCGGCGAGAGCGGCTCCGGCAAGAGCGTATCGGCCATGAGCATGCTCAAGCTGCTCGACGGCAACGGCTATATCGCCGGCGGCAGCATCAAATTCGACGGCAGAGAGCTGACCGAGCTGCCCATCTCCGAAATACAGAAGATCCGCGGCAACGAGATCTCCGTCATCTTCCAGGAGCCGATGACGAGCCTGAACCCGGTGTTCACCGTCGAGCGGCAGGTCGCGGAGTCGTTCATCATTCACCAGGGCCTCTCCAAGAAGGAGGCCAGAGAAAAGGTTGTCGAGATGCTGGCGGATGTGAAGATCCCCAATCCGCACGTCGTAGCCAAGCAGTATCCGCACCAGCTCTCCGGCGGCATGCGCCAGCGCGTGATGATCGCCATGGCGCTGGCCTGCAAGCCGAAGCTGCTCATCGCCGACGAGCCCACCACGGCGCTGGACGTGACCATTCAGGCCCAGATCCTCAAGCTCATGAACGAGCTCAAGAAGGAGAAGGGCACGGCCATCATGTTCATCACCCACGATCTGGGCGTCATCAACCAGATGGCGGACGACGTCGCCGTCCTCTACTGCGGACAGGTGGTGGAGATGGCCTCCGTGGACGTCATCTTCGACGGCACGTCGGCGTACCAGCATCCGTATACGGAGGGCCTGATGAACTCCATCC
>JBJEYK010000018.1:0-2339 GCA_051886775.1 Candidatus Ventricola sp.
CCGCTCTCCGCTTTTTGCTGTCGGCGGATGGATAGAAACCGGATGTGTTTGTGCAAAAAATCCCAAATTCTCTTGATTTCCCTGTCGGATTTAGGCTATACTACATATACCGAAAGGATACAGCAACCGATAAGGGGAGAGAATCAGCATGAGAATCATCCGTACGAAAAACTACGACGATATGTCTCGCAAGGCGGCGAATATCATCTCGGCGCAGGTGATCATGAAGCCGGACTGCGTGCTCGGCCTGGCGACGGGCGGCACGCCTGTGGGCGCGTACAAGTGCCTGGTCTCCTGGTACAACCAGGGCGATCTCGATTTCTCCGGGGTGACGACGGTGAACCTGGACGAGTACCGCGGTCTGCCGCGCGAGCATGAGCAGAGCTATTGGAGCTTCATGCACGCCAATCTGTTCGACCATGTGAATATCGATCCCGGCAGGATCAACCTGCCCGACGGCACCAACATGGACGCTGAGGCGGAGTGCGCGCATTACGACGAGGTGATCCGCAGCGTCGGCGGCGTGGATTTGCAGCTGTTGGGCATCGGCCACGACGGGCATATCGGCTTCAATGAGCCGTCGGACAGCTTCGACCTGGGCACCCACTGCGTCGATCTCACGGAGGAGACGATCGAAGCCAACAAGCGCTTCTTCGCCAGCCGCGACGAGGTGCCCCGCCAGGCGTACACCATGGGCATCCGCACCATCATGCAGGCCCGCAAGGTGCTGATGGTCGTCAGCGGCAAGGACAAGGCGGAGATCGTGCGAAAGGCGTTCTTTGGCCCGGTCACGCCGCAGGTGCCCGCCTCGATTTTGCAGATGCACCCCGACTTCATCCTCGTCGCGGACGAGGACGCGCTCAGCCTCGTGTGATCCCGCCGATGTGTCGCTGAGCGATCCCTGAAGGCAGACAATACGCCCCCTGGCTTTGAGCAGCTCAAGGCCAGGGGGCGTTTGCATGACGGGCTGTGCAGGCGGAGATGAGGTCAGACCCTGCCGCTCTCGAAGCGGTTGATGGCGCTGAGAATGCCCTTGACGGAGGCGAAGTTGATGTTGTGCTCGGTGCCCACGCCGAAGATGCGGCGGCCGCCGGGCGCGCGCAGCTGGATGTAAGCGACGGCCTGGGAGTCGGAGCCCTTCGAGATGGCGTGCTCGGCATAGGTGATGAAGGAGTAGCCCTCGATGCCGGCCTGGCCCAGGGCGTTAAAGAAGGCATCGATCGGGCCGTTGCCCCGGGATTCGAGCTGCACGAAGCTGCCGCGCACGCTCAGCACACCGGAGAAGTGCGTGACGTTGGCGGAGCTGCCGGCGATGGCCTCCTCATAGAACTTGGCGCGGGAGAGCGCGTACGGCTCGCTGATGTTGAGGAACTCGCGCTTAAACAGGGAGAACACCTCGTCAGGCTGCAGCTCGCGGCCGGTTCTGTCGCACTCGAGCTGGATCACCGCGCCGAACTCCGGGTGCATGAGCTTGGGCAGGTGATAGCCATAGTTGTGATCCATGATGAAGGCTGCGCCGCCCTTGCCGCTCTGGCTGTTGATGCGGATGACCGGCTCGTACTCGCGGCCCACATCCGCCGGATCGATAGGCAGATAGGGGATCTCCCAATACGGGGATTTCGACTCGCGCATGTACTCGTGGCCCTTGTTGATGGCATCCTGATGGGAGCCGGAGAACGCGGTGAAGGCCAGCTTGCCGGCATAGGGCCAGCGCTCGGGAACGTGCATCTTCGTGCAGTGCTCATACACGTCGCGGACGTGGTCGATATGCGAGAAGTCGAGGTGAGGATCGACGCCCTGGGTGTGCATATTCAGCGCCACGGTGACGATGTCGAGGTTGCCGGTGCGCTCGCCGTTGCCAAAGAGGGTGCCCTCCACGCGCTCCGCGCCGGCCATCATGGCCAGCTCGGTGCAGGCCACGCCGGTGCCGCGGTCGTTGTGAGGATGGATGGAGATGATGGCTGCCTCGCGATTGGGCAGGTGACGGATGAAGTACTCGATTTGGTCGGCGTAGGTGTTGGGCGTGCACATTTCCACCGTGTTGGGCAGGTTGAGGATGACGGGATGCTCCTTTGTCGCGCCGAGCGTCTCCATGACCTGATGGCAGATGTCCACCGCGAAGTCCATCTCCGTGCCGGAGAAGGATTCGGGCGAGTACTCGTAGCGGTAGTTCGTGCCGGAGCCGGCATCGGCCTCGGTCAGTTCGCGCACGAGCTTCGCGCCGGCGACGGCGATGTCGATGATGCCCTGCATGTCCTTCTTGAAGACGACCTTCCGCTGCAGGGTGGAGGTGGAGTTGTAGAAGTGGATGATGACGTTCTTCGCGCCGCGCACGGCCT
>JBJEYK010000019.1:0-2334 GCA_051886775.1 Candidatus Ventricola sp.
GAGGGCAGCACGGTGAACACGAAGTACGGCGTGGTGAAGACGGATTACATGCTCTTCATCGCGGCGGGCGCGTTCCATGTGTCCAAGGTGACCGACCTGATCCCCGAGCTGCAGGGCCGCTTCCCCGTGCGGGTGAACCTCAGGCCGCTGACGCGAGACGACTTCAAGGCGATCCTGAGCAAGACCGACAACGCGCTCACCCGCCAATACGAAGCGCTGCTGGCGGTGGATCATGTGCACCTGCGCTTTGAGGATTCCGCGCTGGATGCGCTGGCCGAGGCGGCGCAGCGCGCCAACGAGACCAAGGAGGACATCGGCGCGCGCAGGCTGCACACGCTCTTTGAACAGATGCTGGAGGACATCTCCTTCAACGCCGGCGGCGATATGCCGGACGTGGAGGTCGTCATCAACGGCGATTACGTGCGCGAGCACCTGAACACCGATGCCCAAAAAGCCGATATGAAGCGGTATATTCTGTGAGAACGGCGCAGGACGCCCGGGAGGAACGATGGACAGGGAACGGCGCTGGGCATACCTCGACGCGCTCAAGGCGCTGGCAATCTTTTGCGTATGCCTGTATCATTTTCCCATTGGCGTGTCGGGCGAGCTGACGCGGCCCCTGACGGTCGGGCTGCTCACAGGGCGGTTCTTCCGCGGGCTGTGCAGCGTGTGCGTCCCGCTGTTCATGATGGTCAACGGGGCGCTGCTGCTCAGCCGTCCGCTCGATGCGCGCAGGCATTTTGCGCGCTGCGCACAGCTCTTTGTCTCGCTCTATGTCTGGTATGTGCTGACGATGGCGGCTGCGCAGGCGTGGGCGCATGGCGCGATCTACCTGCGGCAGAATATGGCGGGCATCCTGTACAGCGCGCTGTTCCTGTATGAATACGATGGCGTGACGATGAATCATCTGTGGTTTATGCAGATGCTGCTGGCTGTCTATCTGATCGCCCCATGCCTCAAGGCTGCGCTGGACAGCCCGGACGCGGGCGTGCGGCAGGGGATGAAGGCGGCGGGGCTGCTGCTTGTGCTGCTGTGCTTTGCCACGCGCGACCTTGCCCGCCTGCAGGCGGTGGTGCCGGGGCTGCGGCATCTCGACCTCTCCGGGCTGGAGACGATGAATCCATTTCGCGGCGTGTACGGCGCAATGGTCGTCTATTTTGTGCTGGGCGGCTGGCTGCACACGCACAGGGAGGCCATGCTCTGCGTGTGCCCGCTCGCCTGTGCCGCGCTGCTGGCCGGCGGCGCGGTGCTGCTGTTTAGCGAGTGGCTGCTGACGAGCATCCGCAAAGGGACGATGTATGACATCGTCTACAACGGCTACGACTGCGTGGCGACGCTGATGCTGTGCGCGGGGCTGTTCATCTCGGCGGCAAAGCTGGAGGTGCGCTTCAGGCCGGGGGAGGGCGCGGTGCGCGCGCTGCGGCTGGTCGGGCGCAACACGCTGGCCGTCTACTACCTGCACTGGCTGCTGGGGCTGACGGTGCTCTCGAGCCTTTCCCTGCCTGCCTGCTTCCCGATGAACCAGCTCAAGGCGCTGGCGCTCGTCGCCGTGTGCTCGCTGCTGGGTGAGGCCATGCGGCGCGTGCCCGGGCTGCGGCATCTGGTTTGACAGACCGTCGGGAGGAACGCGCCGGCGGGAAAAAACGGTTGACAACCCCAACAATCCGCGCTATAATGCCCCTATATCAGTTCCCTGTGAAAAAGAGGAGTACGCGCGCATCCCCATCAGAGAGGGCGGCTCACCGGCTGAAAGGCTGCCCGGGCAGGAGGCGCGCGGAAGGTCGCTTCTGAGGGCGCAGGTCAAAGGAGCAATCCCTGAGCCTGCGCGGGCGCGCCCGATACAGCGCATCGAGGCGCATGGCCGCACGGCTGTGCGCGAATGAAGGTGGTACCACGCAAGCGCTCTTGCGTCCTTTGGGACGGGGGCGCTTGTTTTTTGCAGGACGGAAACGGAGGAAACCCAATGAACCTGAACGCAGAGATGATCCCCGGGCTGTGCATCCTGATTGCGGGCGCGCTGATCTCGGTTTTGTCGGGGCGCGTGTGCCGCAAGCAGGCCAATGTGCCGCAGGTGCGCCTGCTGGGCGCGGGGCTGGCGGTCATCGGCGCGATTCTGGTCTTCCTGCCGTGAGACGGAGGGCCGCAGAAGCCGTGGATAAAGAAAATGATGGCTGCAAAAGGCCGATCAGCAGAAAGGAAGAGAACCAGCATGGACATGGACAAGGTGTTCAACCCTCAGGCCATCGAGGCCGAGCTGTATAAGGAGTGGGAGGAATCCGGCGCGTTCACCGCGCACCGCGTGCCGGGCAAGAAGCCCTTCACCATCGTGATGCC
>JBJEYK010000020.1:0-2302 GCA_051886775.1 Candidatus Ventricola sp.
CCGTTCTCCCTGATGGAGGAGCTGGAGCAGGTGCTGGGCATCCGCGCCTGCCCGATCAACTGGCCCATCGGCACGGACGGCGACTTCATGGGCGTGTATCACCGCGACACGAAGATGGTGGAGCTTTACGAGAGCGGCGACCACGGCAAGACCCGCGTGGAAAAGCAGGACGTGCCCATCGACGACCCGAGCCTGCCCGGCCTGCTGGGCGATCGGCTCTACACCCGGCTGATGGACGAAATCGAGCTGCTGGACATGGCCGGCGACGAGTTCGACCTCGACCTCGTGCGCGCGGGCGAGCTGACGCCGATGTTCTTTGGCTCCGCCATCACCAACTTTGGCGTGGAGCCGTTCCTCACACGCTTCCTGGACTACTCCACGCCGCCCTCCGCCCACGAGAGCGACCAGGGAACCGTGGAGCCGGACGACCCGGACTTCTCCGGCTTCATCTTCAAGATTCAGGCCAACATGAACCCCGCCCACCGCGACCGCCTGGCCTTCATGCGCATTTGCTCCGGCACATTCCAGAAGGGCATGACCGTATGGCACAGCGGCACGGGCAAGCTGATCCAGCTCAAGCAGCCGCAGCAGTTCATGGCAGACGAGCGCGAGGCCGTCGAAAATGCCTATCCCGGCGACATCATCGGCCTGTTCGACCCGGGCATCTTCGCGCTGGGCGATACGCTGTGCACCGGCAAAAAGCGCCGCTATGCGGGCATCCCCGTGTTTGCGCCGGAGTTCTTCGCCCGCGTGAGCAGCGTGGACAGCCTCAAGCGCAAGCAGTTCGTCAAGGGCGTGATGCAGCTGTCTGAGGAGGGCGCAATCCAGACCTTCAAGCGGCCCGGCATCGGCTTTGAGGAGATCATCGTCGGCGTCGTCGGCGTGCTGCAGTTTGAGGTGCTCGAGCACCGCCTCAAGACCGAGTACAACGCCGAGATCCACCGCCAGCAGCTGAACTACCGCTTCGTGCGCTGGGTGGTCAAGACCCCCAAGCCCGTGGAGGAGCTGAAGCTGTCGAGCACCTGCTCCCTGGCCAAGGACAGCCACGAGCGCGACGTGATCCTCTTTGAAAACGAGTGGTCGATCCGCTGGGCGCTGGAGCACAACGAAGGTCTGACGCTGGCGGAGACCGCCTCCCGCAACTGACGCAATCCCCCAGGCGCCCGCGCGGCGCCGCCAAGGTGACATAGAAAGAAGGGCTTTCATTTGGAAATCACTCGCGAAAACATCCGCAACATCGCCATCATCGCTCACGTCGACCACGGCAAGACCACGCTGGTCAACGAAATGCTCAAGCAGGGCGGCGTTTTCCGTGAAAACCAGCAGGTCGCCGACCGCGTGATGGACAGCAACGACCTGGAGCGGGAGCGCGGCATCACCATCCTGGCCAAGAACACCTCCGTCTACTACAAGGACGTCAAGATCAACGTCGTGGACACGCCCGGCCATGCCGACTTCGGCGGCGAGGTGGAGCGCGTGCTCAAGATGGTCGACGGCGTGCTGCTGCTGATCGATTCCTTCGAAGGCCCGATGCCGCAGACCCGCTTCGTGCTCCAGCATGCGCTGGCGCTGGGGCTGCCGGTCATCATCGTAGTCAATAAGGTCGACCGTCCGGATGCCCGCTGCGACGAGGTCGTCTCCGAGGCCATCGACCTGATGATCGACCTGGACGCCGACGAGAGCCAGCTCGACACGCCGATCGTCTACGCCAGCGCCCGCACCGGCACCGCCACGCTCGACATGAGCCAGCCCAGCACCGACCTGCGCCCGCTGTTTGACACGATCCTCCAGTACATCCCCGCGCCCCATGGCGATCCCGAGGGCCCGGCTCAGATGCTGATCTCCACCATCGACTACAACGAGTTCGTCGGCCGCATCGGCATTGGCCGCATTACCCGCGGCGCCTTCCGGCTGAACACGATGAAGACCCGCTGCAACCACGAGAACCCCGATCTGCACGAAAACTTCCGCCTGAGCAGCCTCTTTGCCTTTGACGGCCTCAAGCGCGTGCCGATCGAGGAGGCCTCCATGGGTGAGATCGTCGCCATCACCGGCATCGAGGACATCATGATCGGCGACACGATCTGCGCGCCGGAGGCGGTCGAGCCGCTGCCGTTCGTCAAGATCACCGAGCCGACGGTTGTGATGACCTTCTCCGTCAACGACAGCCCGTTCGCCGGGCGCGAGGGCACCTATGTCACCAGCCGCCACCTGCGCGCGCGCCTGATGCGCGAGCTGGAGACGGATGTCTCCCTGCGCGTGGAGGAGACGGATTCGCCCGATTCCTTCCGCGTCAGCGGCC
>JBJEYK010000021.1:0-11273 GCA_051886775.1 Candidatus Ventricola sp.
CGGGGTGCATGACCAGCGCGTGCTTCTTCGCCAGCGCCACGCGCTCGGGCGTGATTTCCCAGTTGTCGCAGTATTCCGCGACGGACGGGAACAGTCCCTTCTGCTGGCGCTCACGCTGAATGCGCAGGCCCATCACCACGTCCGCGCCCTCGCAGGCGTCCTCGATGGTCGGGGCGACGGTGCAGCCCAGCGCCTCGATGTGCACGGGGATCAGCGTCGGCGGCGCGCAGAGCACGACCCTTGCGCCCATCGCCGTCAGGCCGTAGATGTTGCTGCGCGCCACGCGGGAGTGCATGACGTCGCCGCAGATGGCGACCTTGATCCCCTCCAGGCTGCCCAGGTGCTCGCGCATCGTCAGCATGTCCAGCAGCGCCTGAGTCGGATGCTCGTTCATGCCGTCGCCCGCGTTGATGACGCTGGCGCGCACATGCCTGGCCAGCAGCGCCGGCGCGCCGGACATCGGGTGGCGGATGATGATCACGTCCGTGCCCATCTGGTCGAGGGTGACGCCGGTATCGATGAGCGTCTCGCCCTTGGCCACGCTGGAGGCGCTGGCGGAGATGTTCGCCGCCGCGGCGGACATGTACTTGCTCGCCAGCTCGAACGACATGCGCGTGCGGGTGGAGTTTTCATAGAACAGCGTGACAATGGACTTACCCTGCAGGTGCGCGGTCTTCTTGTTGCTGCTGCGCACGATCTGCCGCATCGTCAGCGCGGTATCCAGGATGCCCGTGATCTCCTCGCGGCTGACGCCGTCCAGGCCGAGCAGGTCTTTCCTCTTCATGCCTTTCCTCCTGAATCAGTCGGTATTGTATTGCCAGTCCTCCGCCGGGCATCAGCCCCGCTCTGAAAAGCGGCGGGGTTGACGCTGTATTGCCGGCGAGGTCATCATGCCGGCTTCTTTTCGTAGAGCACAACGCTCAGCGCGCCGTCGAACTCCGGCACGTTCACGCCGACCAGCTCGCTCTTGCTGGTGGGCAGGTTCTTGCCCACATAGTCCGCGCGGATGGGCAGCTCCCTGTGGCCGCGGTCGATCATCACCGCCAGCTGAATCAGCGCCGGGCGGCCCATGTCGCAGATGGCGTCCATCGCGGCGCGCGCCGTGCGGCCGGTGTAGAGCACGTCGTCCACCATGACGATCTTCGCATTCTGCACCTGAAAGGGCAGATCCGTCGTGTTGACGACCGGATGCTCGGTGAGCATCGACAAATCGTCGCGGTAGAAGGTGATGTCCAGCACGCCCATCGGCAGGCGCACGCCCTCCACCTCCTCGATGAGGTCGCGCAGCATCCGCGCCAGCGACACGCCGCGCCTCTGAATGCCCACCAGCGTCAGCCCCTCCACGCCGCGGTTGTTCTCGATGATCTCGTGCGCGATGCGCCGAAGCGCGCGCTGCACGGACCGCTCGTCCATGATATCCGCCTTGAACTCCAGATTGACCGCCATATCGTCCTCTCCTTCAAAACGGCGGGCTGTGCCCGCTCCGCCCTCGGGGCGCCCGGCATTGCCCTGCGTCCCAGTGCCTTCCGCACGACCAAAAAGCCCTGTCCCGCGTCGGGACAGGGCAAACCAGACCCACCTGGGCCTGTGCATCTCGTATTTGCCGCCTTGCCGACCTCACGGGATCGAATTAAAAGCGCCTTTGGTTGTTACCGGCGCGGCTGATGCGCCGCCCCGGGATCGTCCGTCATTGTATCATCTTTTGCTTCCCGCGTCAACGGGCATTTTCCTGCGGCAGCGCCCGGCATCCGTCCGCGCCGTATCACTCGACAGCCGCATGCCAGACGCAGACGCTGCCCTTCTGCTCGCGCTTGGCGCGATACAGCGCCTGATCCGCGCGCGCAATCTGCTCGGCGGACAGCCGCTCTCCCGCCTGGCACAGCACGATGCCCACCGAGCTGGAGGCCGTCAGCTGCTGCCCGGCCAGGCACTCGCGGAAGGCCGCGCAGATGGCCTCGCACTTGCGCACCACGGTCTGCTCGTCGTTGAGCCGCTTGAGGATCACGGCGAACTCGTCCCCGCCGTAGCGGCACTGGATATCCGCCGTGCGGGTATACTGGCGCAGCAGGTCGGCAAAAGCGAGGATCATGCGGTCGCCAATTTCATGTCCGTGGGTGTCGTTGATCTTCTTCAGGTCGTCCAGATCGAACATGCAGACCGTCAGCGGCTGCTCCTCCGAGCGCACGGACTCCAGCGCCGCATGCAGCCCGCGCCGGTTGAGCAGGCCGGTCAGCGGATCGCGGTTCGCCTCGTTCTGGAGGACGCTCTCACGCTCGCGGCAGGCCTCCATCTCCAGCAGATGCCGGATGCGCCTGCGCATATCGATCATCGGGTGGCACTTGCACAGGAAATCGTCCGTCTCCATCGCCATCGGCAGCAGCTCCGCCGACTCGCCGTTGGGGATCGTGGCCAGCACGGGAATCCCGTTCAGCGCAGTGTTCTGGCGCTTCTCCCGCAGGATGAGCTGCGCGCCGTTGCCGGGCAGCGTCATGCTCAGGATGACCGCGCAGACACCGTTTTCCTCGTGATCCTGCAAAATGGCAAGCGCCTGCTGCGCGTCGGTGGCGTGCAGCACCCGATGCTGCCCCAGGAAGACCTGGCTCACCTTGTCCAGATACTCCTCGCTCTCGTCCACGGCCAGCAGCGCGCGCACAGAGCCATCGGCATGCCTGACGCTGCGCGCCGCGGACTCAGGCCGGCTCGCCTGGGCCTTGAGCATCTGCTCAAACTCCTGCGCAGGCATGGGTCTGGCGTAGTAATAGCCCTGAATGTAGTCGCAGTCCACCGCGCGCAGGCGTTCCATCTGCTCGCGGGTCTCCACGCCCTCGGCCACGACGCTCAGGCGCAGCCTGTGCGCCATGGCGATGATGTCGCCCAGAATGCTCCTGTCGCCGCATTTCTCAATCTGGCTGCGGACGAAGCTCATGTCCAGCTTGAGCACGTCCAGCGACATCTGGCTGAACATGTTGAGTGAGGAATACCCGCTGCCAAAGTCGTCCATCTCGATGACAAAGCCCTGGCTGCGCAGCTTGTCCACCATGCCGACAACCTGATTGGGGTTCTCCGCATAGGCGCTCTCGGTAATCTCCAGATGCAGGTACTTGGGATCCACGCCGTGCTTGCGGGCAACGCTCAGGAGCTTCTCCTCCAAATGCGCCTGATACACGTCCGACCGCGACACATTCACGGATACCGGCAGCAGCGGGTAGCCCTTGTCCTTCCATTCGCGCAGCTGCGCGCACACCTGCTCCCACACATACTGATCCACGCGCGGGATAAAGCCGTTCTTTTCGAACAGGGGGATGAACTCGCCCGGCGACATGAAGCCCCACTCCGGATGGATCCAGCGCACCAGCGCCTCGGCCCCGGCCATGCAGCCGTCCCGCAGGCTGTACTTGGGCTGATAGTAGACGACGAACTGGCCCTCGCTCAGCGCGGTCTCCATGACGTCGGTAATCGCCTTTTCACGCAGCAGGCGGCTGCGCAGCTTATCGTCGTACACGGCGAAATACTGGTTGTACTGCCCCTTGATGCTGTCCGCCGCCAGCAGCGCACGGTCGCACATCTGCTCGACGGGGATGGTGCGGTCGATGACCTCGTAGATGCCCCAGCGCATCACGATTTTTTTCATCTGCGGGGAGAGCATCGGATTCGG
The DNA here is from genome assembly GCA_051886775.1 of Candidatus Ventricola sp. Lineage (GTDB taxonomy): Bacteria > Bacillota > Clostridia > Christensenellales > Aristaeellaceae > Ventricola. Next base: position 3,656 of record JBJEYK010000021.1, read on the forward strand.
CGAGCCAAACCTGCTGCGATCCGCAATCTCCTGGTCGCGTTGCTGCAGGCTGAGGAAGCGATCCGCGCTGAGCCTGCCGCAGAAGCCGGTCTTCCCCACCATCGCCTGGGCAATCTCCGCGATCTGCTGGAGCAGGAGGTCGCCCGCCGCCATGCCGAAGGTGTCGTTGTAGAGCTTGAAGTTTTCGATGTTGGAGCAGATGATCGTGTACTCCTTATCCGGATTCTCCTTCAGCTGGCGGCGCACCCGCTCGTAGAAGTATTCCTTGCTGAACAGCCCGGTGAGCCGGTCGTACATGAACTGATTGACCATGGCGGCGTTCTCGCGCAGGTTGATCAGGCTGGCCGCGCGGTGCAGGATGACCTGCGGGCGATAGGGCTTGGGCACAAAATCCGCCGCGCCGTGCGCCAGGGCAGCGACCTCGTCCGCCTCGCTGTCGCTCTGGGTCATCACGATGACCGGGATCAGCGCCAGCTCCTGATCGCTCTTCACCCTGTCCAGGAAGGTAAACCCGTCCATCACGGGCATCATCATGTCCAGCAGAATGAGGGAAATGCTGTCCCCTCGCTCGTGAAGGATGTCCAGCGCCACCTGGCCGTTCTCCGCCTCCAGCACCTGGTACTCCTCCGCCAGAATCTCGCCCAGGATCGCCCGGTTCAGCTCGTTGTCCTCAACCACCAGGATCTGCTTTTTCATGCTCATTCTTCCTTCTTTGCTCTGATGAATATCCGACTGCTGCTGTCCGGCGGCAGAATATGAAAACATAGCGCCCACCCCCCGCATATTTTTTGCATCATTTCTGTAGCTTTCGGCTCCGATGCGCAAATCGCGGCGGCAGACAAAATCTCCCATTTCTGTGGGAATTTGGTATCAGTATAGCATATCTATTCTGCGTACGCAATCAAAAACGGGGCATTTCTGCCCCGAGAGTATATTTTTCTTTACGGCTGCGTGCGATCGACCGACAGCAGGAAAATCGTGGACAGAATGCACGCGAAGCCAAGCAGGTCCATCGCCGTAAACCGCGCGCCCATCCCCAGTGCGGAGAATACCGCCGCCGACACCGGCTCAATCGAGGCGTACAGGCTGCCCTTCTTGGCCCCGACGCAGCGCACGCCCTCCAGATACGCCGTGAACGCCGCCACAGAGCCAAGCAGCACGATCGCCGTCATGGCCAGGAGCACCGCGCCGTCGATTGCAACGCGCATCGTCCACGGCCGGAAGGCCGCCATCAGCATCACGCCGCCGATGATCATGCCCCACGCCGTCACTGCGGGCGCGCCGTAGCGCTCGAGCATGCGGCCCGGCTGCACGGTGTACACCGCCAGCGCCACCGCAGACAGCCCGCCCCAGAACAACGCCTTGCCGGAGAGCACCATGCTGCCCGGCTGCCCGTGCGTCGCAAGCAGCCAGGTGCCCAGCAGTGCCAGGGCAATCGCCAGCAGCTCCGTGCGGCGCGGCATGCGCCTGCTGCGCAGCGACGTCCAGATCAGTATCAGCACCGGGCCGGTGTATTGCAGCACCGTCGCCGTGCCCGCGTTGCTCGCCCCGATGGCAGAGAAATAGGTGTACTGGCACATGCTCATGCCCAGGATGCCGAAGACAAGAATCTCCCCGGGCGACCTTCGCACCACATCCAGCGCGTGCCGCCCGGTGCGCAGTAGGCAGATGACCAGCAGGATCAGCCCGGCGCTCATCAGCCGGATGGGCACGATGAACTCCGAGGTCAGCCCCTTGCGCTGCAGCAAAAACTGCCCGCAGGTGCCCGAAAAGCCCCACAGGATGCCGCCCAGCAGCGTCAGCGCGGCGCCGCGCCGCGCACGTCCCTGCTCCATGTGTACGTCCCTCCGTTTGTGATGTCCATCCCTGCGCAAGGCGTCGGCCCCGGGCCGGGCAGCGGCAGGCTTTGCACGGCCTGACCGCGATGCAGCCGCCTTGATGCCGGTATCCATCGCAGAATGAATCCTATTGTACGCAGGGTTGTCTGTCTTGTCAATTGCCTGCGGCAGGATTTCATGCTAGAATGGAGCATCACCTGCAAGGAGCGTGCCCATGTCTCTTCCCGTCTACTTTGCGCCCATGGAGGGCGTCACCGACAGCATCTACCGCCGCGTGCACCATGCGCACTTCGGCGGCATCGACAAGTACTTCATCCCCTTCATCAGCCCCACGCAGAACCTCGTGCTCACCCCGCGCGAGCGCGCCAACGTCGCGCCGGAGCAGAACGCCGGCTTGCACGCCGTGCCGCAGGTGCTCACAAAAAACGCCGCCCACTTCCTCTGGGCGGCGACGCTGCTGCACGATATGGGGTATGAGGAGGTCAACCTCAACCTGGGCTGCCCCTCCGGCACGGTTACGGCCAAGGGCAAGGGCGCCGGCATGCTGCTGGATCTGCCGGGGCTGGAGCGGTTCCTCGGCGAGATATTCGCCGCGTCGCCTGTGCGCGTGTCCATCAAGACGCGCATCGGCTTTGACGATCCCGCCGAGCTTGAGCGCCTGTTCCCGCTGCTGTGCCGCTATCCCGCCTGCGAGCTGATCGTCCACCCGCGCACGCGCGGGCAGTATTACGACGGCCAGCCATACCGCGCGCTCTATCTGGAGGCCGCCGCGCGCTGCCCGCTGCCCATCGTCTACAACGGCGATCTGTTCACCGCCGGGGCCTGCCGCCAGCTTGCAAAGGACAGCCCGGACACCCGCGCGCTGATGCTGGGGCGCGGCATGCTGGCCAATCCCGCGCTGGCGCAGACCTACGCCGGCGGCGCGCCCCTCACGCAGGATGCGCTTCGCGCCTTCCACGACGACCTGCTGGACGCCTATACCAGGGCCTATCCGAAAAACGTCGTGCTGGGGCGCATGCGCGAGGTCGCCAAGAACATGGCCTGCTGCTTTGAGGGCGCAGACAAGCCCATGAAGGCTGTGCGCAAGGCGTCCAGCCTGCCCGCGTACGAGACTGCCGTTGCGCAGCTGTTTGGGCAGCACGAGCTTCAGGCCAATCCATGCTTCTCCCCGGCGCGCTGATGCTCCTGCATCCACAGCGCACACACCACAAACGCCGCACAGCCGATCACGATCGGCACCACAAAGACCACCATCAGCACCCATTCAAGCGCACTCATGCCGCTTCCTCCCCTTCGCGTTTCACCTGTCCGGCGGCTTCGTGGCCGCCGGCTTTTGCTGTGTCCTTCCGTCTCCATTCCTGCTTAAGCGAAGCTACTGCACCTTGCCGGCGATGCTGCCGGCGCCGCGCCGGCCCCGCTTGCGCCGGCCATAGCCTGCCCCCGGCTGCGACAGATAGCGGGCGATGCTGCGCACATCCACGCGCCGCCCGCCGCACGCCCCGAGGATGCGCCCATCCTCCAGCATGGCGTACACCGTCGTGCGGGTGACGCCCAGGATTCCGGCGGCGACCGTCTTGTCCACCACCTCGCCGTAGCGCTGGGTCAGCTCTGCCTGCCTGCTTTTGACGTCCTCGCTCCACAGCGCATCCCGCGTGCGCTCCTCCAGCGCCTGAATCCGCCGCTCCAGGTCGGCCATGCGCTGTGCCGTCCTCTCGTTGGCAGCCCTCACGATCTCTCCCCCTTCTCCACCTGTTCGCCAATTCCGCGCAATGACGACGCTTTATGCTCCACATTTCCGTGAATTCTACGGTATTTCCATCCATGATGAACCACTTGGCCGTCAGCCGATTGATGACGCCCGGACGATCTGTCACTCGTTTGGCGACAAACGCATTGTATCACGCGAACAGACGTTCGTCAACCATTTGGTGACATTTTTTGCAAAAAATTCCAATCCGGATTGCAAATGGCGACGAACATGGTATAATAGCCTGAGCATATTCTTTCTATATGAACATGACTTCCAGGAGGCGACGACATGGAATTCGGCGACATGCTCCGTCAATTGCGCCTTGCGCGCGGGATGTCCCAGGATGAGCTGGCCTGCGCCCTGGGCACCACCAAGCAGGTCATCAGCCGCTACGAGACCAAAAAGCGCGTGCCGCGTCTGTCCGTCGTGGCCGAATACGCCCGAAGGCTGGGTGTCCCGCTTGCGATGCTCTCCGGCGAGAGCGATGTGCCCGAAGCGCCCTCAGCGCGGGAGGACGGCTTCCGCCGCGTGCCGGTGCTCGGCGGCGCGGCATGCGGCGAACCGATCTATCAGCCGGGCGACGGCACCGACTATGTCGCCGTCGAGCCGGGGCTGGCGTGCGATTTCGCGCTCATCGCCCAGGGCGACTCCATGACCGGCGACCGCATATACTCGGGCGACGTGGTGTTTATCCGCCGCCAGGATCAGGTGCGCGACGGGGAAATCGCCGCCGTCGCCGTGGACAACGAGCTGACGCTCAAGCGCGTGCGCCGTCTGCGCGGGCCGGATGGGCAGGTCGCCTTCACCCAGCTGCTGCCGTCCAACCCCAGCTATTCGCCGATCGAGATCGGCGGCCTGGGCGAGACGCGCAGCGTGCGCATCCTGGGCAAGGCGGTCGCCGTGCGCTTCCGCCTGTGACCCGCATGCCAGAGGAGGAACGCATGGCCAAATCCCGCTTTCACATGAGTGCCTCGGGCATTGTCGCCCTGGGCTTCGCGCTGCTCATCCTGCTGTGCGCGCTGCTGCTGACGCTGCCCGTCTCCAGCGCCGCCGGCACGTTCACCGATCCGCTCACCGCCCTGTTCACCGCCGCAAGCGCCGTGTGCGTCACCGGCCTGGTCGTCGTGGACACGGCCAGCCACTGGTCGCTCTTCGGGCGCTGCGTCATCCTGCTGGGCATCCAGATTGGCGGTCTGGGCGTGATGACGGTCATGGCGCTGGTCGCCATGATGCTGGGCAAGCGCATCGGCCTGCGCCAGCGCACGCTGCTGCTGGAGAGCGTGGCCTCGCTGCACATCGGCGGCATCGTGCGGCTCGTTCGCCGCGCCGTGCTGGGCACGCTGCTGCTGGAGGCCGTCGGCGCCGCGCTGCTGAGCGTGCGCTTTGTGCCGATGCTCGGCCCCGTGCGCGGCGTCGGCTACGGCCTGTTTCACGCAGTCTCCGCGTTCTGCAACGCCGGTTTCGACCTGATGGGCACCGTCACCGGGCCGTATTCGTCGCTGGAGTCCTTCGTGGGTGATCCGTTGGTGAACCTCGTCGCCGTGGCGCTGGTGCTGCTGGGCGGCCTGGGCTTCTTCGTCTGGGACGATCTGCTCACCAATCGCTTCCGCCTGCGCCGCTGCCAGCTGCACACACGCGTGGTGCTGCTGCTCACGGCCCTTCTGCTGGTCGTGCCCACGGCGCTGTTCCTCGTCTTCGAGTCCGGCGCGTCGATGGCCGGTCTGGACGCGCCCACGCGCGTGCTGGCCAGCCTGTTTTCCGCCGTCACCCCGCGCACCGCGGGCTTTGACACCGTGCCCACGGGCGAGCTGTCCCCCGCGGGCAAGCTGCTCACGCTGCTGCTTATGCTCACCGGCGGCAACCCCGGCTCCACCGCCGGCGGTGCAAAGACCACCACCATGCTGGTGCTCGTGCTGCTGGCCGCCTCCATCCTGCGCCGGGAGGACGAGATCCACATCTTTGGCCGCTCGCTCCCCGGCAGCCTGATGCGCCGCGCCTGCTCGATTGTGATCATCTATCTGAGCATGGCGTTTCTCGCCTCGATGGCCATCTGCGCCGCACAGCCGGAGCTGGCCCTCGGCGACGTGCTCATCGAGGTCTTCTCCGCGGTGAACACGGTCGGCATGAGCACCGGCATCACCCGGCAGCTGGGCACATTCTCCCGCGTGCTGCTCATCCTGCTGATGTATGCCGGGCGGCTGGGCAGCCTCACCTTCGCCATCCTCATCGCGCGTCCGTCCGCGCCGTCGCCCGTGCGCTATCCCGCCGACCGGCTGCTCATCGGCTGAGCCGGGCGCTTTCCCCGATCTTCCCAAAGGAGGTATCCGCACCATGAAATCCATGCTCGTCATCGGCCTGGGGCGCTTTGGCCGCCACCTCTCCCTGAAGCTCACCAGCCTCGGCAACGAGGTGATGATCGTCGACCGCAACGAGGCCGCCGTCACCGCGCTGATGGACAGTGTCACCAGCGCGCAGATCGCCGATTGCACCGACGAGGCCGCGCTGCGCGCCCTGGGCGTGCACAATTTCGACCTGTGCTTCGTGTGCATCGGGTCGGACTTTGCCAGCAGCCTGCTGATCACCTCGCTGCTCAAGGACTTCGGCGCGCGCCGCGTCATCGCCAAGGCCAGCCAGGACATCCACGCCAAGCTGCTGCTGCGCAATGGCGCGGACGAGATCGTCTACCCCGAGCGCGACAGCGCCGAGCGCATGGCCGTGCGCCTGAGCGCGGCTAACGTGTTCGACTACATCGAGCTGACGCCGGATCACGCCATCTACGAGCTGCCGCCTCTGCCCGAATGGATCGGGCACTCGCTGGGCGGGATCGGCGTGCGCAACAAATACCACATCAACATCCTCGCTATCAAGGAGGGCGACGTGCTGCGTCCGCTGCCCGGCGCGGACTACACCTTCACCGGGCAGGAGCACATCCTCGCCCTGGCCGGACGGGACGACGCGAAGAAGCTGCTGCGCAAGGTTGAATCCAATTCACGTTTCGATTGACAAGCCGTCAACTTTTGCAACCCTTTCACAAAGCGCTTGTCTTTCCCCGCCGGTCATGCTATACTCTTGCCAATCGGATTTGGAGGTTTGCGGTATGTTCAGCTTCTCTTTTGCGCGATTTAGCGGCTATGGCTTTTGCGGCTATGGTCTTGCTTTTGTGCGCGCATGAGAGAACCGGATCGGGGCGCCCTCCCCGATATCTGACGTGATCAGTCAGGCTCCTGCCACACAGGCAGGGGCCTTTTTCTATCCCCCTGCCATCCTCCCTGCCGCCATTTTTCAAAGAAAGAAGGACTCTTCCCATGATCATCATCATGAAGCCCAAGGCCACCGAGGAACAGATTGAATCCCTCTGCGCATCGCTCAAGGCGCAGGGCATGGACATCCAGCGCAACGCCGGCGTGGACTGCGTCGTCCTCGGCGTCATCGGCGACGTGGCGCATCTGGATCCGCAGGACTTCCTCATCCGGCCCGGCGTCGAGCGAATCATGCCGGTTTCCGAGCCGTTCAAGAAGGCCAACCGCAAGTTCCACCCGACGGACTCCGTCATCGACTGCGGCGGCGTGCCGGTCGGCGGGCGCAAGCTGGCGCTCTTCGCCGGCCCCTGCTCGGTGGAGAATTACGACCAGATCACCGACACCGCGCTCAAGGTGCGCTCCAGCGGCGCGAGCATCCTGCGCGGCGGCGCCTACAAGCCGCGCACCTCGCCCTACGCCTTCCAGGGGCTGAAGCTTGAGGGCATGGCGCTGCTGGAGCAGGCCAAGGCGCTCACCGGCATGCCCATCTGCACCGAGATCATGAGCCCGAAGCTGGTGGAGGAGTTCGACCGCCGGGTGGACGTCATCCAGGTCGGCGCGCGCAACATGCAGAACTTCGACCTGCTCACCGAGCTGGGGCAGACCCGCAAGCCCATCCTGCTCAAGCGCGGCCTGAGCGCCACCGTCTACGAGTGGCTGATGAGCGCGGAATACATCATGGCCGCCGGCAACCCGAACGTCATCCTCTGCGAGCGCGGCATCCGCACGTT
>JBJEYK010000022.1:0-2291 GCA_051886775.1 Candidatus Ventricola sp.
CAGGACGACGCGCACATCTTCATGACCCCGGAGCAGATTCCCGACGAGATCGCCGGCGTGGTGAAGCTGATCAACCAGGTGTACACCAAGTTCGGCTTTGACTACTTCGTCGAGCTGTCCACCCGCCCGGAGGACTCCATGGGCAGCGACGAGGACTGGGAGGCCGCGACCGAGGGCCTGAAGACGGCGCTGAACCGCCTGAACATGCCCTATATCCTCAACGAGGGCGACGGCGCGTTCTACGGCCCGAAGATTGATTTCCACCTGCGCGACTGCCTGGGCCGCACCTGGCAGTGCGGCACGATCCAGCTCGACTTCCAGATGCCGCTGAACTTCGGCCTGGAGTACGTCGCGGAGGATGGCAGCCGCAAGCGCCCGATCATGATCCACCGCGTCTGCTACGGCTCCATCGAGCGCTTCATCGGCATCATCACCGAGCACTTTGCGGGCAAGTTCCCGCTGTGGCTGGCGCCGCTGCAGGTGAAGGTGCTGCCGGTGTCCGACAAGAGCATGGACTACGCCCGGCAGGTCTACGACGCGCTGCGCGCGGCAAAGATCCGCGTGGAGCTGGACACGCGCAACGAGAAGATCGGCTACAAGATCCGCGAGGCGCGTCAGGTCGACCGCGTGCCGTACATGCTCATCATCGGCGAGAAGGAGGTCGAGACGGGCACGGTGTCCGTGCGCAGCCGCGAGACCGACCAGACCGATACGATGACGCTGGAGGCGCTGATCGGAAAGCTGAACCATGACATCGCCGAGCGCGTGTAAAATTGCAAAAGGGGCTTGACAAACGGGCGGCTGCGTCGTATACTGATCAGGTACGAAGTAGAAGCCGCCCGCTTCTCGCCCGGCGCAATTGCGCAGCCGAGGCACATGGCATCTGAAAGGATTCAGGAGCGGGTATGCTTGCCCGCTCTTTTTGTGCGTGAGCACAGAGACAATTTGGAGGTGTATCGCAAACAACATGGCACAAGATCTGATGATGAACGAGGAAATCCGTGACCGCGAGGTGCGTGTCATCGACCAGAACGGTGAACAGCTCGGCGTCCTGCCGATTCGCAAAGCGCTCGAACTGGCCGAGGAGGCAGGGCTGGATCTGGTCAAGATTGTGCCCGGCGCCAAGCCGCCGGTCTGCAAGCTGATGGACTACGACAAGTACCGTTACGAGCAGGCCAAGAAGGAACGCGAAATCCGCAAGAATCAAAAGGTCGTCTCCATCAAGGAGGTGCAGCTCTCCGCTACGATCGAGGAAAACGACGTCCAGACCAAGGCGAAGGCGGCTGTCAAGTTCCTGCAGGGTGGAGATAAGGTCAAGGTTTCGATCCGCTTCCGCGGCAGGCAGATCACCCATCAGGAGATCGGCCTGGCGGTCATGCAGGACTTCGTCACCCGCGTGAAGGATGTGGCCGTGGTGGAGCGCAAGCCGGCAACGGAGGGCCGCCACATGATCATGATCCTGGCACCGAAGGACCCCAGCAAAGAAGCCAAGCAGGCTCCGAAACAATAAAGATCCTGAGAGGAGGATTCCCCTTATGCCTAAGCAGAAAACTCACCGCGGCGCTGCCAAGCGCTTCAATCTGACCAAGCGTGGACTCGTCAAGCGCGCCAAGGCGTTCAAGCGCCACATCCTCAACAAGAAGACCCGCAAGACCAAGCGCAACCTGCGCCGTACTGCGTATGTCTCCGAGTGCTACGCCGGCACCATGAAGAAGCTCATCCCGTACAAGTAAGCTACCAGCCAGCAAGGAGGTTCAACACACATGGCAAGAATTAAGGCGGCAGTCAATGCCCATAAGAAGCGCAGGAAGATCATGAAGCTGGCGAAGGGCTACTACGGCTCCAAGTCCAAGCAGTATCGCGCTGCGAAGGAGCAGGTGATGCGCTCCCTGCGTTACGCCTACATCGGTCGCAAGCTGCGCAAGCGTGACTTCCGTTCCCTGTGGATTGCCCGTATTAACGCGGCGGCCCGCATCAACGGCCTGTCCTACTCCAAGTTCATCTGCGGTCTGAAGAAGGCCGGCATCGACCTCAACCGCAAGGTGCTGGCCGATCTGGCTGTGAACGACGCGGCGGCGTTCGCCAAGCTCGTCGAGATCGCCAAGAACGCGTAAGCTCATATGCTTTCAGAGAGCCGGGTTGCCGGCTCTCCTTTCAATTGTCTCAGGCTGCGATGATTCATGTCAACGCGCAGCGCGCGAAGGATAAAGGAAAGTGAAAAAAGTTTCGAAACGTATTGACAAACGATGTTCAGGCGTGTATAATACATCAAGTCGCCGCGAGCGAGGGAC
>JBJEYK010000023.1:0-2283 GCA_051886775.1 Candidatus Ventricola sp.
CACGCGAAGGTGGGCATGGTGTTCCAGCAGTTCAACCTCTTTGGCAACATGAACGCGCTGGAAAACTGCATGACCGGCCAGATGAAGGTGCTGCACCGCTCCCGCGAGGAGAGCCGGGAAAACGCGCTCAAATACCTGCGCAAGGTGGGCATGGAGGCGTACGTCAGCGCGAAGCCGCGCCAGCTCTCCGGCGGGCAGAAGCAGCGCGTGGCCATCGCCCGCACGCTGGCGATGGACCCGGAGGTCATCCTCTTTGACGAGCCGACCTCCGCGCTCGACCCGGAAATGGTCGGCGAGGTGCTTGCCGTCATGCAGCAGCTGGCGCAGGAGGGCATGACCATGCTGGTCGTCACCCACGAGATGGGCTTTGCCCGCGCGGTGGCCAGCCAGGTGGTGTTCATGGACCAGGGCGTCATCTGTGAGCAGGGCGCGCCGGCAGACGTGATGGGCGCACCGAAGAGCGAGCGGCTCAGGAGCTTCCTGAGCAGCATGCTGTAAGTGAAGCAAATACCGGGGGCTGTCCAATGGGACGGCCCTTTCTTTTTGTCCACCCGTCATGCCCCGCGCACCCTGCGTATATATATGAGGCATGAGGACAACCGGGAGGGAAGTGCAATGGGCAGATTCTGGAGGAGAGCGCTGACGGCGGCGGCGCTGGCCTGCCTGGCGGGCTGCGCTGCGCTGGCGGAGGAGACGATCCCGATGCGGATCTATGCGCCGGAGACGGCGATCAGCGAACAGACGGCCCAGCGGCTGATACGCCTGCTCGGCAGCGCGATGCCGCAGGGGGAATGGACGCTTGTGCAGGAGGGCGACCTTCGGGCGCTGGTGCTGGCAGACAACGCGCCGCAGCTGGCCATCTGCGGCCCGGGCGAGGCGATGCCCTGGGCGCGGGAGGGGCTGCTGCTGCCGCTGGACGGGCAGATTGCGGACACGGCGCGCATGCAGAGCCAGGTTCTGGATCCCTGCACGCACGCGGGGCATTTGTATATGGCGCCGCTGCTGGCGCGTCACCGGCAGATGGCGGCAAACCGGCAGCTGCTCGAACGGGGGCAGTTTGGCTATCTGCTCGACCCACTGGCGCATCCGGTGTGGATGCCGTCGGAGCTGCAGCAGGTGCTGGAGGAGTTCGCGCTGCGGGATCAGCCGGCGATGGACATCTGGCCGGCGCTGGGCGAGGGCGGCGAGGCGATCGAGGCGCTGGTGCAGGCGATCTACGGCGGCTCGCTGCTCTCCGAGGATGGGCAGACGGTCACGGCGGATACCGGCGAGCTGCGCTCCGGCCTTGCGTGGCTGGCTGACATGGTCGAGTGCGGGATGATCGGCTGGGTTCAGGACAGGGAGACGGCGCTCACGCGCTTCCTGCGCGGGGAGACGGCGCTTTTCCTGGGCTGGACGGACAAGGACGCGGCGCGCGTGCGGCAGGACAAGCCGGAGCTGGCGCTGCTGCCGTATCCCTCAGCGCTGGGTGTGCCGGTGCGCTCGTTTGCGCTGACGGGCGTGTGCGCCTTCGACACCGGCGGCAGCGAGCAGCGTACCCTGGCTGTGCAGGCGGTATCGCTGCTGTGCGAGGACGCCAAAGCGCAGATGGCGCTGGGCAGCCGCGCCATCTACCAGGACGACGCATTCTGGCTGGCGTGCCTGGAGGCGGACGCGCGCGGGGCGACGCTGCGCAGCCTGTTTGCCGCGGCGATCGACGCGGTTGTCGCTGGGGAAAGGACGCCGAAGGCGGCGCTGAGCATCGTGCAGGCGGCGATGGACGCGGCAAACTAGCGAAAAATCTGCGACTTGGCGCCTGAAAACCGCAAACTTGCGCCGAAATCGGCATTTTCACTCTTGCCAAAAGGGGGAGGGAGATGATATAATAGCCTCCGTATGAAACGGACGTTCCGCTGTGGGCGAAGTCGCGCCGGACATGAGCGTCTATGATGAAAGGAGAAATCGACCAATGAGCGAGATCATCCGTGCGATCGAGAGCGAGCAGCTCAAGAAGGATCTTCCCAAGTTCAGCGTGGGCGACACCCTGCGCGTCATGGTGAAGGTCGTCGAGGGCGAGCGCGAGCGTCTCCAGGCGTTCGAGGGCGTCTGCATCGCCAAGCGCAATGGCAGCATCCGTGAGACCTTCACCCTGCGCCGTGTTTCCTACGGCATCGGCGTGGAGCGTACCTTCCCGCTGCATTCCCCGCGTCTTGACAAGATTACGGTGCTGCGCCGCGGCAAGGTTCGCCGTGCGAAGCTGTACTATCTGCGTAATCTGTCCGGCAAAGCCGCCAAGATTAAGGA
>JBJEYK010000024.1:0-2276 GCA_051886775.1 Candidatus Ventricola sp.
GCAGCTTCTTGATGATCTCGCCGGCCGGCTTGCCGATGCGCTCGGTCAGGTCGCGCACGGTGATCGTCTCGGCGGTCATATAGGCGGTCTCAATCTTGATCGGGGCCATCATCTGCTGCGCGGAGAGCTGCTTGCCCTTCTTGCGGCGGCCGCCGCGGACGACATCGTCCTCCATGCCGTAGCCGCTCTCGCGGGCCAGCTGCTTGCGGTTTTTGCCGTTCTGATGCTCCGGATCATGCTGACGCTGGCGGAGCTTCTTGTTGGGATCGTAGTTGGAGACGCGCTCCTTCTCGACCGTGGGGATGAGCTCGGGGCCCTTCGGGCCGCGGCCTCCCTGCGGACGTGCGCCGCCCATCGGACGGCCCTGCGCGCCCTGCGGACGCGGCGCTCCGCCCATCGGACGGGCGCCCGGCGCACCGCCCTGCGGACGCGCGCCGCCCATCGGCCGCGCGCCCTGCTGCGCACCCTGCGCGCGCGGCGCAAAGGTACCCTGCTGGCCCATCGGGCGCGGCCCGCCCGCCGGACGCTGAGTGTCTGCCAGGCGCTGGCCCTGCTGCGCGCGCGGCGCAAAGGCGCCCTGCTGGCCCATCGGGCGCGGCCCACCCGCCGGACGCTGGGCGTCTGCCGGGCGCTGACCCTGCTGCGCGCCCTGCGGACGCATCTGCCCCTGCGGCGCAGCCGGACGCTCCTGCGGCTTGGCCTCGGCCTTCGGCTCCGGCTTGACCTCGGGGGCTTCCTGGGGCACATCGTCGGGCATCGTCCAGGCCTTGCTCTGGGCGCTCAGCGCCTTCTGCTGCTCCTCGCGGCGCTTCTCCTCACGCTCTGCCTCCTCGCGCTGCATAAAGCTGCTCTCGATTTTGCGCAGCTCGGCGAGCGTCTTCTCCGCCGCCGCGCGGACGCTTCCCACGTCGCCCAGCAGCTTCGCCGCTCTACGGCTCAGTTCTTTTGTTGCGTCTTGAACCTTCATCTTGGCCATTCTGCCCTTGCACCCCCGCAAATTGCGTCATTTAGCTTCATATCTGGTAAAATAGTGCTGCCCTTCCATTGAGCCGTGCAGTCAATCCTGCCCGGCCAGCGCGATCAGCCTGTCGCAGAGCGTTCCCCTGGCCACCGCCGCGCACATGCGGCCCGGCCTGCCGACGGCCTGCCCCAGCCGCTCTGGCTGGGTCTTCGCCAGGCGCACACCGTAGTATGCGCAGGCATCCGCCAGCCGCTTTTGGGTATTGTCCGACGCGCTGCCGTCCACCAGCACCAGGCCGGCCTGGCCGGAGGCGACCGCCGCGCGCGCAGCGTCCGCGCCCAGTGTCAGCGCGCCGGCGCGCCTGGCGATGCCCAGCATCGAATAGAACGCGTCCTGCTCAATCGGCATCGATTTCCTCCATCAGCTGGCTGAAAACCTGCTCGTCGATTCTGGTCTCCAGCGCGCGCTCCAGCTGGCGCTGGCGCACCGCCCTGTCCAGGCATTCCCTCGACCTGCAAATATATGCGCCGCGGCCCGGCGCCTTGCCCACCCGATCGAAGCTGATCGCCCCCTCGGGGGACTTGACGATGCGCAGCAGGCTTCGCTTTTCCTTCATCTCGCGGCAGCCCACACACATGCGCATGGGAATCTTGCGTGTCTTCATCGGCATCCCCCCGTGCCCGATCAGGCTTCCTCGCCGTCTGCTTCCTCCGCCTGAGCGGCAAGCATCTGCTCGTCGATCTGGCTCTGGCTCTTGATGTCGATCTTCCAGCCGGTGAGGCGGGCGGCGAGGCGGGCGTTCTGCCCCTCCTTGCCGATGGCCAGCGAGAGCTGGTTGTCCGGCACGACGACGCGGCAGGCCTTTTCCTTCTCGGAGACGAACACGCTGACCACATGCGCCGGATTGAGCGCGTTGGCCACAAATTCTGCCGGATCAGACGACCACTTGATGATGTCGATCTTCTCGCCGCGCAGCTCGGTGACCACGCGATCCACGCGCTGGCCGCGCGGGCCGACGCAGGAGCCGACCGGATCGATCATCGGATCGCTGGAGTACACCGCCATCTTCGTCCGGGAGCCGGCCTCGCGGGCGATGGACTTGATCTGGACGATGCCGCTCTGAATCTCGGGCACCTCCAGCTCGAACAGGCGCTTGACCAGGCCCGGATGGATGCGCGAGACGCTCACCTGCGGGCCGTACTTCGCGCCCGGGCGGGCCAGGCGGCGGTCGGCCACCACCTCAAGCAGGTAGACCTTGAAGCGCTCGCCCGGCTTGTACTCGTCGCCGGCCATCTGCTGGCTGCTCTCCAGCGCG
>JBJEYK010000025.1:0-11139 GCA_051886775.1 Candidatus Ventricola sp.
TTCAAGCTCAGCGAGGCGGGCGTACATATCAAGGACACCCCGGGCGGGCTGATGGTCTTTGGCCGTGCCCAGCAGCCCTTCGAGATCCGCACGATGGTCTATCCCGGCTTTCCGACGGATCTGCAGGCGCCCATGATGGCCGTCGCCTGCCGCGCGCCGGGCACCAGCGTGTTCCTGGAGACGATCTTTGAAAACCGCTTCATGCACGCCGCGGAGCTGTCCCGCCTGGGCGCGCACATCCGCGTGGAAAACCGCGTCGCCGTCGTGGAGGGCACGCCGCGGCTGACCGGCGCCAGCGTCACCGCCACCGACCTGCGTGCCGGCGCGGCACTGATCCTGGCCGGCCTGTGCGCCGAGGGCGAAACGCTGGTGGACGACTCCGGCGGCCACATCGACCGCGGCTACTGCCGCATCGAGGAGAAGCTCGCCGCCGTGGGCGGGCATGTGCGCAGGATCGAGCCGCCGACGTAATCATATGCAGCGGGCTGCGAGGCAAAACGCCCCGCAGCCCGCTTATGATTCGCTTTTTGCCGCCGCCCTATGCCCCGCGCATGTTCCTGGCGGCGATGCGCTTCATCGGCGCAATCAGCAGCAGGCACAGCACAATCGTGAGCACATCCGCCGCCGGCTGCGCCAGATAGATGCCCAGTACGCCCAGCCACCCCGGCAGCAGCAGGATGAACGGCACATACAGCAGCCCCTGGCGGAGCATCGAGAGCAGCAGCCCCATCCTCGAGGCGCCGATCGTCTGGAAGGTGATCGTCATCATGTAGCACAGGCCGAAGGCCGGATACAGCGCCACCTGCGCGATCAGCAGCCGGCTGCCATAGGTCACCACCAGCGGATTGCGGTTGAACAGCAGGATCAGCGGCCTGGCCAGCAGGATGTACGCCGCAGCGACCAGCACCGTCAGCAGCAGCGAGCCGCGCAGCGCAAAGCGCACCGAGCTGTGGAATCGATCCTCGTTGCGCGCGCCGAAGGCGTACGCCGCCACCGGCTGATAGCCCTGCATGAAGCCCATGATCACATAGCAGCCAATCAGGATCAGCCGCTGCACCACGCCGTAGGCCGCGATGATCAGGTCGGCGTCCGGCAGGGACTTGGCGGCGATGTTGGTCAGCGAGGTCGCCACCGCCAGGCAGATCTGGATCACCGCCGTGGGGATGCCGATGGCCGTCACCGTCCACAGGAAGCGCCCGCTGAGCTTGAAGTGCCGCGGACGGATCTTGATGATGGAGCGCCCGCTCAGGTAGTAGCCGATCAGGATCAGGAACGTCACGCACTGGGAGACGGTCGTCGCCATCGACGCGCCCTGCACGCCCAGGTTCAGCCCCCAGGAGAACATGAACACCGGGTCGAGCAGCACGTTGAGCGCCGCGCCGGTGATCACGGCGATGGACGAAATCTTCACCGAGGATTCCGCGCGCGCCGCGCAGTTCAGGCTCTGGGCGGGCAGGTTGAACAGCGCCGCCACGAACATCCACAGCGCGTAGTCCTTGGCCTGTGGCAGCACCGCGTCCGACGCGCCGAACGAGCGCAGCAGCGGCTCCATCAGCGCGATGCCCAGCGCGCACAGCACCGCGCCCACCAGCAGTGAAAAGCCCACGATCGTGGTCACGGTCTCATTGGCCTTCTCCTTCTCGCCCGCGCCCAGCTGGCGGCCCGCCAGCACCGCCGCGCCTGCGGCAAAGATATTCTCGATCGACACCATGATCAGCAGCAGCGGCAGCGTGACGCCCACAGCCGCCAGCGCGATATCGCTGCCCAGCATGCCGATATACGCCGTGTCCACGATGTTGTACACGGCCTTGGCCAGCAGCGCCAGCGTGGCCGGGATCGCCAGGCGCACAATCGCCCTGGACGGCTTCTCCTTGGACAGCACCGACTCGCGGGAGGGCTTGTGCATTGTCTGTTGATTCTCCATTTTACTGTTCCTCCTTGGGTTTCCATACGCCATAAAGCAGGATGTCCAATTGCTGGCGGCATCTTTCCTCGTGCTCGCGCAGCGTCTTTTGCGCGCTCTGGCCGGTGCGCAGCCCCGCGCGGAAGCGCAGGTTGAAGAAATCCATGTACATCCGGAAATCCTCCACCACCGTCTGCGCGCAAAGCCCCTCGCGCAGCGGCCCGCTCTGCAGCAGCGCCGTGAGCAGGCTCAGGCTCAGGTCGTCCAGCGCCCGCCGCCGGGCGGCGATCTCCCCCGCCAGGTGCTGCGGTGGGCTGAACGTCACGTCCGCAAAGATGCCCAGCAGCAGCGGGTGCTCCGCGAAGAAGCGCAGCCGCGCGTCGAAATAGGCGCCCAGCCGCTCCCGCGCGGAGCCGGTCAGCTGCGCGCCGGCCAGGTGCGCGGCAAGCGCGTCGAAGCAGGCCTGCACGCACAGCAGATACAGCTCGTCCTTGTCCCGGAAGTGGTGATACACCACGCCCTTGGACAGGCCGCGCTCCGCGCACGCGCCGCTCAGCGACGCGCCCTCGTAGCCCCTGCGCGCAAACTCCTCCATCGCCGCGTCGAGAATGCGCTGCCTGGAGAGCGCGTTTTTCTCCTCCCGCTTCATGACATGCCTCCATTTCAAAAACAGACCGTTCAGTCTGTTTTATGGATTATAGCACGGCGAGCAGCAGCCGTCAACCCATTCCCTGAGCGGATTGCGCCCGGTTGAATCGCGGCGCGAATTCCGGCGGGTATGAAGGAATTTCCCCCTGTCGCCGCGAAATAGAGCGTTGTATGATAAAGCTGCATAGAATCATCCGGCGAACGCGATAGAGATTCCACAAAAAGACGACAGGAGGACACACGGATGAAGGGCAACCTGATCTTGATTCACGGCGGCGGGCCGACCGCCGTCATCAACGCTTCCCTCTACGGCGCGATCTGTCAGGCAAAGAGGGAGCCGGGCGTCGGCCGCGTGCTGGCGGCCATCGGCGGCACAGGCGGCCTGCTGCGCGGCGACGTGCGCGACATCACCGACGTGCCGCAGCGGGAGCTGGAGCTGCTGCTTTCCACGCCGGGCAGCGCCATCGGCACCTCCCGCGACGCGCTGGAGGCGGAGGACTACGCCGCCATGCCCGCCCTCTTTGAGCAGCTGGGCGTGCGCTATGTGCTGATGAACGGCGGCAACGGCACGATGGACGCCTGCGGCAAGACCTGCGCCGCCTGCGCGGGCAAGGGCATCGCGGTGGTGGGCATCCCCAAGACGATGGACAACGACCTGGCGGTGACCGACCACGCGCCGGGCTACGGCAGCGCGGCGCGCTACATCGCGCAGAGCGTGGCCGAGGTCACGGCGGACGTGGCGGGCCTGCCCATCCATGTGGTGGTCATCGAGGCGAGCGGGCGCAACGCCGGCTGGATTACCGCGGCCTCCGCGCTGGCGCGGCAGGCGGGCGTGGACGGCCCGGATCTCATCTACCTGCCGGAGCGCCCCTTTATAGAGGAAGCGTTCCTGGCGGACGTGAAGGCGCTGATCGAGCAAAAGCGCGGCGTGGTCGTCGTGTGCAGCGAGGGGCTGACGGACGAAAACGGCCGCAACATCGTGCCCCCGATCTTCCAGACGGGCCGCTCGACGTACTTCGGCGACGTATCGGCGCACCTGGCGCAGCTGGTCATCCGGAAGCTGGGCTACAAGGCCAGAAGCGAAAAGCCCGGCCTCATCGGGCGCGCGTCGATGGCGCTGGTCAGCCCCGTGGATCGCGCAGAGGCCATCCTCGCCGGCGAGGAGGCGGTGCGCGCCGCCGTGGCGGGGCACACCGGCAGGATGGTGGCGCTGATGCGCGAGCCAGGCGAGGCCTACCGCGTGCGCACCGAGCTGGTGGATGTGAAGCGCGTGATGCTGGAGGAAAAAAAGCTGCCGGACGAATTCATCAACGTGCGCGGCAACGGCGTCACACAGGCGTTCATCGACTGGTGCGCGCCGCTCATCGGCGAGCCGCTCTCGCCCATGGGCACGCTGCGCCGCTGACCGGGCAGGGGATGACGAAAATTCATACTTTTTTTCGGGCGAATTGCGGTATATAATGGACACAGCATCGGGGCATCGGCTCGCCCCTTCTGTCACAATGAACAAATTCGGACGGCATTTGCAAAGGAGATCGCTATGGACAAGCGCAAGCAAAACGGCTCCCTGGCGGACAGAATCCCTGCAAAGGTATGGATTCTGCTCTCTTTCCTCGCCGCGATGCTGCTGTGGTGGATCCTCTCCATCATCCCGGCAACGTCGCGCGCATTCCCCAACGTCTTCAAGGTGCTCGCAAGCATCAGGACGATGATCAGCCGCGGCGTGCTCTGGAAGGATCTTTCCTCCAGCCTGATCTCGGTCATCTCCGGCTATGTGCTGGGCTTCGTCATCGCCCTGCCGGTGGCCATCCTGATGGCGTGGTACAAGCCGGTGCGCTGCATCATCGAACCGTGGATTCAGTTCATCCGCAACATCCCGCCGCTGGCCTATGTGCCGCTGATCGTCATCGCCGCGGGCGTGGGCCGCAAGCCGCAGATCATCGTCATCACCATCGCGTGCTTCCTGATCATGTGCGTGACCATCTATCAGGGCGTCATCAACGTCGATGAAACGCTCATCAAGGCCGCCCGCGTGCTCGGCGCGACGGACAGGGACATCTTCATCCGCGTCATCGCCCCGGCGACGCTGCCCTTCATCCTCACGGCCATCCGCCTGGGCGCCTCCGTCGCCCTGACCACCCTGATCGCCGCGGAGTCCACCGGCGCGAACGCCGGATTGGGCATGCGCATCCGCAGCCTGAACAACAGCTTCGAGTCCGCGCCGATGCTGCTGTACATCATCATCATCGGCATCCTGGGCATCACGATCGAAAAGCTCATCAAAACGGCTGAAAGGAGGCTCACGTCATGGCAGGAGAAGCGGGAAATCTGACGAATAATAACAGCAATGTCAGAGTGCGCATCGACAACGTGCGCAAGGTCTTCAATACCCGGAACGGGGAAATGGTCGCCCTCAACGGCGTCAGCCTCGACATCCACGACAACGAATTCATCTGCGTGGTCGGCCCTTCCGGCTGCGGCAAGAGCACGCTGCTCAACATCATCGCCGGCCTGAGCGAGCCGACCAGCGGCAAGGTCTACTGCGACGGCAAGGAGGTCACCGGCACCGGCACCGAGCGCGGCGTCGTCTTCCAGCAGTACGCCCTGTTCCCGTGGCTGACGGTCAAGAAGAACGTCATGTTCGCGCTGGAGATGCGCGGCGTCAAGGGCAAGGCCGCCGAGGAGGAGGCCATGAAGTACCTGGATATGGTGCAGCTGGCCAAGTTCGCCGATCACTACCCCAAGGAGCTGTCCGGCGGCATGAAGCAGCGCGTCGCCATCGCCCGCGCCTACGCAGCCGAGCCGGAGGTGCTGCTGATGGACGAGCCCTTCGGCGCGCTCGACGCGCAGACCCGCACCCAGCTGCAGACCGAGCTGCTGGAAACCTGGCAGAAGAAGCGCAAGACCTGCTTCTTCATCACCCACGATGTCGAGGAGGCCATCATCCTCGCCCAGCGCGTCATCATCATGAGCGCGCGCCCCGGCCGCATCAAGGATATCGTGGACATCGGCATCCCGTATCCGCGTACGCAGGAAACCAAGATGACCCCTGAGTTCATGGAGCTGAAGAATCACATCTGGAGCCAGGTGTATCAGGAGTACCTCGAGGTGCGCAAGTAAGCGCCGGATGACAAGCGAATTTGAGCGGCGCGTCCGCTTCAAAGAAAGATGAAGGAGGATACCACTATGAAGAAACTGCTCGCCTCTATGCTCGCCCTGGCGCTGGTGCTGCTCGCCGGCGCCGCGCTCGCCGAACCCGTGACCCTGAATGTGGCCTACATGCCCAACTACGGCAGCCTGTGGGCCATCGAGACCGCCATCCAGAAGGGCTACCTCGCCGAGGAGGAGATCACCGTGAACCTCGTCGAGTTCGCCGACGGCCCGACCATCATCGCCGCCATGGAGTCCGGCTCCATCGATGTGGGCTACATCGGCCAGGGCGCGCACAAGCTGTGCATCAACGGCCGCGCCACCATCTTCGCGCTGAGCCACGTCTCCAACGGCGACGCGCTCATCGGCGGCAAGGGCATCGCCTCTGTCGAGGATCTGAAGGGCAAGAAGGTTGCCTACTCCTCCGGCTCCTCCTCTGAGGACATCCTCGTGAACTCCCTGACCAAGTACGGCATGACGATGGACGACATCAACGCGTTCGACATGGACGCCTCCGCCATCGTGACCGCCATGCTCTCCGGCGGCGTGGACGCCTGCGCCACCTGGAGCCCGAACAGCCTGAAGATCCTCGAGGAAATGCCGGAGGCCACCAAGCTGACCGACAACATGACCTTCGCGGATAAGACGGTCTCCCTGGCCAGCTGGATCTGCATGCCCAAGTACGCCCAGGACAACCGCGACGTGCTGGTGCGCTTCACCCGCGCGCTGTTCAAGGGCATGGATTACGCCGCTGACGAGCACTACGACGAGGTCAGCCAGTGGGTCTCCCAGCAGACCGCGACCGACTACGACAGCGTGTACAACCAGCGCGGCGACGCCGAGTGGCTCACCGGAAAGGAAGTGGCCGCGGGCGCTGCGGACGGCACCGTGGAGGGCTACTACAAGCTCCAGCGCGATACCTTCGTGGCCAACGGCGCTGTGGAAAAGGATCCCGTGCCGGAGGTTACCGACTATGTGATGCTGGACGTCATGGTTGAGGCCGGCAAGTAATCTTCGCAAGAATCGCCTTAGGCCGCCACCAGTGATGGCGGCCTAAGATTTTATGTGCGCGGGCAAGGAGGGGATGGCGGCGTGCTGTTTCTGCTGATCGCGATGATGCTCATCGCGTCCGGGTGTGTGCTGCTGCTCAAAAAGAATCAGGAGTCCCTCTGCCTGCTGGGCATGTGCTGCAGCCTGATGGTGCAGTTCTCCGGCATCCTGATCTTCATCGCCAAAAAGGGCGGCTACACGCAGGACATCCTCCGCTTCCTGTTTTTCTCGCTGGAGATGAAGAGCCGCGTGCAGTACCTCTACATCACCCTGGGGCAGATTGGCTACATGATCGCCATCGGGCGGTACCTGTTCCCGCTGTTCCTGATGGAAATGGCCCTGCAATACTCGATGCTCCCGTTCCTGCGGCGTCATCCCCGGATCCGCTGCTGGGCGGCGGCGCTGCCGGCAGCCGCGCTGATCGTCTACATCCCGGCAGTGTTCCGCGCGCTGACCGACCGCTGGGGCGCGCTGCACAACGTCATCGTGCAGGTCTCCTACATCTGGATCATCGCGTACGTCGTCCTCGCGCTGGCGCTGCTCGTGCAGGAGCTGACGGCCATCACCATTCGCTTCTGCCGGCGGCAGTTTGCCTGCATCCTGGTGTGCCTGGCGGCGCTGAGCGGGCTGTACCTGCTCTACTGCGGGCAGGATCCCGCGCAGGTCTACCGCTTCTACAGCTACGACTATGTGTGGAGCAAGGGCATCGGCTACCTGCAGTACGCGCCGGGCATGGGCGGCTACATCACGCTGGCGGTGCTCAATATCATCTGCGGCACGCTGGGCATCGTGAGCCTGCTGCGCTACACGCAGGACAACCTGCAGACCGACCGCGAGGAGATCGGCCTGGAGCGCAAATTCGACGTGGCGAGGACGGGCGCGTCCATCTTCGTGCACTCGATCAAAAATCAGCTGCTGGCCAACCGGGTGCTCGAGCGGCACATCGACCAGGAGCTTTCGCACGAGCAGCCCGACATGGCGCGCGTGCGGGAATGGCTTTCGCAGCTCTCCGCAAACAACGAGCTGCTGCTCGCGCGCAGCGAGGAGCTTTACCGGACGGTGAAGAACAAGTCCGTGCGGCTGACGCCCACGCATCTTGAGGACGTGCAGCGCACGACGCTGGAGCGCTTCGCCCGCAAGTATCCGGACGCGCTGTGCGAGACGGACGTGGACGGCGGCGTGACGGTGATGGCGGACACCAGCTACCTCGGCGAGGCGCTGTACAACCTGCTGACAAACGGCTGGGAGGCCAACCTCGCCGCCGGGCACGGCGACAGACCCGTCTGCCTGAAGAGCAGGCAGGAACGGCTGTATACCGTGCTGGAGGTGCGCGACGCGGGCATGGGCATCGCCAGGAGCGAGCAAAAGAAGATCTTCGAGCCATTTTACTCGAGCAAGAACAGCAACTACTCCTGGGGCATGGGGCTGTACCACACGCGGGCCATCGTCAAGGCGCATCTGGGCCTGCTGCGCGTGGAGAGCAAGCCGGGGCGCGGGTCGAGCTTCTATGTGATGCTGCCGCGCTGCGGCCGGTGAACGCATGCCGGGAGAAAAAAATGGTCGGGGGTGAGCGTGTGATCCGGATTCTGATTGCGGACGACTTCGCGCTGCTGCGCGAGGATGTGCGGGAGACGATCAACCGGCAGCAGGACATGCAGGTGGTCGGCGAGGCGGCAAGCGGCGCGGAGCTGACGGCGCTGGCGGAAAGCGTGCCCTTCGACCTGGCGCTGGTGGACGTGGAGATGGAGACGACGACCGCAGGCGTGAAGGCGGCGGAGCAGATCCT
Organism: Candidatus Ventricola sp.; assembly: GCA_051886775.1. GTDB lineage: Bacteria > Bacillota > Clostridia > Christensenellales > Aristaeellaceae > Ventricola. The sequence continues at coordinate 8,538 of JBJEYK010000025.1, forward strand.
TGGCAGCAAGCCGGACGCGCTGATCGTCTTCCTGACGGCGCACGAGACCGAGAGCATGATCCTGACCTCGATGGGCGCGGGCGCGGTGGACTACATCGTCAAGGGCTGCACCGAGGAGGAGCTGCTGCGCCACATCCGCGCGGCCTGCGCAGGCGAGCCGCTGCTCGACGCGCGCATCCAGCACACCGTCCTCAAGGAATACACGCGCCTTCGCCGCTCGGAGCGAAGCCTGCTGTTCTTCATCAACAGCGTATCCAAGCTGACGGGCGCGGAGCGCGCGCTGGTGCGCTGCCTGCTCGACGGCTTCAAGGTGCGGGAGATCGCCGAGATGCGCTGCGTCGAGGTGGTGACGGTCAAGACGCAGATCAAGGGTCTGCTGCGGAAATTCGGCTGCACGCGGAGCAAGGAGATCGTGGAGATGATCCGCGAGCTGGGCGTGGAGCATCTGTTTTAACGACGACAGGGAGGTTGACATCATGTACGAATCCTATTTCAGGATCCCGGCTGAGCAGCTGGGCGAGGGCGCGAGAATACCGCTGAAAAAGCTGGGCGACTCCGGCGAGGTCTTCTACGAGATGGCGCTTGAAATGGTGCGCGAGATCGAGAAGAACAACGCCGCCGGGCGCAGGACGGTCTTCATCTGCCCGGTGGGGCCGGTGGGGCAGTATCCCATCTTCGTGCGGCTGGTGAACGAGCGCAGGCTGAGCCTGAAAAGCTGCTGGTTCATCAACATGGACGAATACCTGACCGATGACGGCGAGTGGATCGACGAGCGCTGCGCGCTGTCCTTCCGCGGCTTTATGAAGCGCAATGTGTACGGCAGAATCGACCCGGAGCTGCTGATGGATGAATCGCAGCGCGTGTTCCCCGATCCGCATCACGTCGAGGCGATTCCGGCGCTGATTGAGCGGCTCGGCGGCGTGGATATCGCCTTCGGCGGCATCGGCATCAACGGCCACCTCGCCTTCAACGAGGCGCAGGATGAGCTGACGCCCGAGCAGTTCGCCGCCCTGAAGACCCGCGTGCTGACCATCAGCCGCGAGACGCGTGTGGCCAACGCCATCGGCGACCTGAACGGCGCGATCGACGCGATGCCCAGGAAGTGCATCACCATCGGCATGTCGGAGATCCTCTCCGCGAAGAAGCTGCGGCTGGGCGTGTTCCGCGACTGGCACCGCGCCGTGGTGCGGCAGGCGGCCTACGGCGAGGTGAGCGCGCACTTCCCGGTGACACTGGCGCAGCGCCATCCCGACGCGATGATCTACGTCAACGCCAACGCGGCGAAGCAGCCGTTCTGAGCGGCAACCGACAGGGAGGGCGGGCGAAGGCCCGCAGAAAGAGCATGAAGAAACTGCTGATCCAAAACGGTGCGGTCGCTCGCGGGGGCGAGCTGAGGCGCCTGGATGTGCTCTGCGAGGATGGAAAAATCGCCGCTGTGGGTACGCAGCTGCGCGCGGACGGCGCACAGGTCATCGACGCGTCGGGCATGCTTGTCGCGCCGGGCTTCATCGACGCACATACGCACGGCGCCGCCGGCGTGGACGTGAACGCCGCCGATGCGGACGGGCTGCGCAAAATCGCGGCGTTCTTTGCCACGCAGGGAACGACGGCCTTCTGCGCCAGCATCCTCACCGACACGGACGAGACGACGCGCCGCTGCCTGTCGGCTGTGCAGACGGTGCGGCGCGAGCGCGGAGGCGGCGCGCAGCTGCTGGGTGCGCACCTGGAGGGGCCGTTCCTCGCCAGGGAATACAAGGGCGCGATGCCGGAGCACCTGCTGCGCCAGGGCGATGCTTCGCTGCTGAGGCAGTGGCAGCGCGAATTCCCCGGCGCGATTGCCTACATCACGGTCTCCCCGGAGGTGCCGGGCGTGGTGGAGATGATCCGCGAGATCGCGGCGGACGTGCCCGTTGCCATCGGCCACAGCGGCGCGGACTACGAGACGGCGATGCAGGCCATTCGCGCAGGCGCGCGCTGCATCACGCACACCTTCAACGCCATGCGGCTGTTCCACCAGCATGAGCCGGCCATCATGGGCGCGGCACTGGAGAGCGATTGCTACTGCGAGGCCATCTGCGACGGACGCCATCTGCACCCCGGCACGGTCCGGATGCTCATCAAGTGCAAGGGCATCGGCCGCGTGATGGCCGTGACCGACAGCATCATGGCGGCCGGCCTGCCGGACGGGCGCTACAAGCTCGGCGTCAACGACGTGGTGGTCGTCGACGGCGACGCGAAGCTGGCCGACACCGGCGTGCGCGCGGGCAGCACGCTGACCACCGGGCAGGCGCTCAAGAACCTCGTGCGCTTCACTGGGCGGCCCGCGCAGGAGGTGCTGCCGCTGCTGACGGAGAACCCCGCAAGGGCGCTGCGCATCGACGCGCGCAAGGGCACCCTCGACGCGGGCAAGGACGCGGATATCGTGCTGCTGGACGCGAAGACGCTCGATGTCAGGCGGACGATTGCCTGCGGCGTGAGCGTATATTCATAACCCAACGACAACAACAACGGAGGATGACGATATGCTGGTACCGATGAGAGCGATTCTGGAGGCCGCGGACAAGTACCGCTACGGCCAGGCGGCGTTCAACATGAACAGCGT